>JANPDD010000034.1:0-2097 GCA_031431295.1 Hyphomicrobiales bacterium
CAGGGAAGCGCGTGTCTCGAAGGTCTTGTACCCGGGGCAGCGGCCAACGGTCGGGACTAGGGGAACATTCAACTTTTCAATCAGGGATACCCTTCCATGAACACAGCACTTTGGCTGATCGTCCTGGCTGGCGCGCTATCCATCGTTTACGGCATCACCACCACCCGTGGTTTGATGGCCGCCGACGCTGGCAGCGCCCGCATGCAGGAAATTTCCGCCGCCGTCCGCGAGGGCGCATCGGCCTATCTCAAACGCCAATATACCACGATCGCCTATGTCGGCGTGGCGATTTTCATTCTCGTATTTCTGCTGCTCGGCAAATTTGCGGCAGTGGGCTTTGCCATCGGCGCCATCCTCTCAGGCCTCGCTGGCTTCATCGGCATGAACGTGTCGGTGCGTGCCAACGTGCGTGTGGCGCAAGCCGCGACGAAGTCTCTGGCCGGCGGCCTTGACCTTGCCTTCAAGGCCGGCGCTGTCACGGGGCTTCTTGTGGCTGGTCTCGGCCTTCTCGGCGTTGTTCTGTATTTTGGTTTCCTCACGGGATCGCTTGGGCTGGAGCCCACAAGCCGCACGGTGATTGATGCGCTGATCGCACTTTCATTCGGCGCTTCGTTGATTTCGATTTTCGCCCGTCTCGGCGGCGGCATCTTCACCAAGGGTGCGGATGTCGGCGGCGACATGGTCGGCAAGGTCGAAGCCGGCATTCCCGAAGATGATCCACGCAACCCTGCAACCATCGCCGACAACGTTGGTGACAACGTCGGTGACTGCGCCGGCATGGCCGCTGATCTTTTTGAAACCTATGTGGTGACCACGGTCGCCACCATGGTTCTGGCGGCAATCGCTTTGCCTGCCGACATGAAGCTTGCCGGCATGATCCTGCCGCTGGCCATTGGCGGCGCATGTGTCATCACCTCGATCATCGGCACTTATTTCGTCAAGCTCGGCCCCAGCAACAACATCATGGGTGCCTTGTACAAAGGCGTATTTGCCACAGGTGTCTTGTCGCTGATCGCACTTTATCCGGTCATCAACCTGGTGTTCGGCAGCATGTCGGTTGACCTTGGCGGCTACACCCCAATGTCGCTGTTCTTCTGCGGCATCACTGGTCTCTTGATCACGGCGGGCATCGTCTGGATCACTGAATATTACACAGCCACGGGCAAACGCCCCGTCAACTCCATCGCCGAAGCGTCAATCACCGGTCACGGCACCAACGTGATCCAGGGGCTTGCCGTTTCGATGGAAGCAACGGCGGTTCCGGCGTTGATCATCATCGCCGGCATCCTCGTGACCTTCAACCTCGCCGGCCTCTTTGGCATCGCCGTCGCAGTTACGACAATGCTGGCACTCGCCGGCATGATCGTCGCACTCGATGCTTTCGGCCCGGTGACGGACAACGCTGGGGGGATTGCCGAAATGGCAGGCCTGCCCAAGGAAGTGCGCCACAACACCGACGCGCTTGATGCAGTCGGCAACACCACCAAGGCCGTGACCAAAGGTTATGCCATTGCATCAGCTGGCCTCGGTGCACTCGTGCTTTTTGCCGCTTATACGCAGGACTTGAAAACCTTCTTCCCCGATGTTCCCGTGAGCTTCGACCTGTCGTCGCCTTATGTGGTCGTCGGTCTCCTGTTTGGCGGCCTGCTGCCGTATCTATTTGGCGGCATGTCGATGACCGCCGTCGGTCGTGCGGCACAAGCCGTGGTGGTGGAAGTACGCCGCCAGTTCCGGGAAGATCCGGGCATCATGAAGGGCACTTCGAAGCCCGACTATGCCCGCGCCGTCGACCTCCTCACCAAGGCCGCCATCCGGGAAATGATCCTTCCCTCAATGCTGCCGGTGCTGTCGCCAATCGTCGTCTATGTGGTGATCAACTTCATCGCTGGCCAAGCGCAGGCTTTCGCGGCTGTCGGTGCCATGCTGATGGGAGTGATCGTCACAGGCCTCTTCGTCGCCATCTCCATGACGGCTGGTGGTGGAGCATGGGACAATGCCAAGAAGTCGTTTGAAGACGGTTTCGTGGATTCAAAAGGCGTGAAGCATCTGAAGGGGTCGGACGCCCACAAGGCATCCGTCACCGGCGACACCGTCGGC
>JANPDD010000035.1:0-14481 GCA_031431295.1 Hyphomicrobiales bacterium
ACCGTCATGGAAAACCTGCGCGTGGGCCTGATGGCACGCTACTCCGGTCCCGACATTCTCGATCACGTCTTGACGCTGTTTCCCTTGCTCAAGGATCACCTGGGCCAAGTGTCTGGCAGCCTCAGCGGTGGGGAGCAGCAGATGCTGGCCATGGCGCGCGCGCTCTGCCTCCGTCCCAAGTTGCTGTTGCTGGATGAGCCCACGGAGGGCCTGATGCCGAGCATGATTGAACGCATCCGCCAGTCGGTGCTGGAACTGAAGACGCACGGCGTCACCACCATCCTTGTCGAGCAGCGCGTCGATGCGGTGCTGCCCGTAGCAGACCGCGTGGCATTCATGGAGCATGGACGCGTGACGGATGTGGTGGCGATTGACAAACTCAAGTCTAACCGTGCGCTGATTGATCGTTATGTGGGGGTGCAGGTGTGAGACGCAGCGTTCTTGCCGTGCTGCTGCTGGGGCTCCAATCCGGAGCCGCATTGGCCCACAGTGCGGAGCGGGGCTTCGTGATGCTCTTGCCCACCACCGCGATCATCATCGCGGGCGCGCTGGCGGTTGGGGCCTCGTTCCTCGTTGCAGCGGCGCTGCCGGAGCGCAGCGTGAAATGCCTCATCACGTGGCGCTGGGAGATTGCCCGTGTGCCTCTGCCTCCCAAAGCCGCGACGCAGGCCGTTTCCGCCTGCATCCTTTTGGCCCTGCTGGGGATTGGCTTTGCAGGCTCCACGGATCCCCTGAAAAACCTGTTGCCCCTCACCGTCTGGGTTTTGTGGTGGATCGTTGTTGTGTTGCTGCATCCCCTGTTGGGAAACCTGTGGGGTTACCTCAATCCACTGGGCTTGCTTCAGGCGGTCATGCCGGGCCGGCGCACTTTTCCGGCCAAAATGGCCTACTGTCCGGCGCTTTTGTTCTTTCTCGTGTTCTGCTGGTTCCAGCTCATCGACCCTGAGGCAGAAGACCCCCGGCATTTGGCTCGCGCAATTGTCGGTTACGGCTTGATCACGGCATTTGCATGCTTCGTGTTTGGCGCAAAGGCATGGTTCGCGCATGGCGATCCCTTCGCACCCCTGTTCAGGTTCTTGAGCCTGTTCGCACCACTGGCACGCGATGGGGATGGACGCCTGTTCCTGCGTGTGCCGGGAAGCGGGCTGGTGAAACAGGACCCCATTCCGCTTGCGGCATCTTTCCTCGTCATCGCCACACTCAGCACCATTGCGTTTGACGCCATCACCCCGTCTTTCACCTGGTTGTCGCTCATCGGCGTCAACCCGCTGGATTTTCCGGGACGGACGGCCGTGATGGGACCGAACACTTTTGGTCTTGTGGCGTTTTTCTTTCTGCTGGCTGGCGCCATTGCGGGTGCCGTGTGGTTGGGCTGGGTTGCGGCAGAACGGCCCGGTTCCTTTCCCGCCCTGTTCGGGCGCTGTGCGCTGTCCTTCATCCCCATTTCCATTGCCTTCCACTTCGCCCATTTCCTCACATTGCTGCTCGTGAACGGGCAGTATCTCTTGGCGGCCCTCGCAGCGCTCTTTGGCGGCGGGCAGGCCCACGTCACCACGTCCTTTCTCAATACGGCGCACGGGGCCTGGACTATTTTTGCAGTGCAAACCGTGGCCATCGTCACGGGGCATGGGGTCAGTGTGGTGGTGGCGCACATGATTGTGGCGGAGACCGGGCTTCCGCGCGCGCGCGCCCTGCGCCTGGAATTGCCTCTGGCGGTTCTCATGGTGGCTTTCACCGGTTTCAGCCTGTGGGCGCTGTCCACGCCGTCCATCGGGTGATGGCCCTTGACAGGGACCGCGGTGCGGCGAAGATCGCACCGCAATGGACTATTTCCGGCCCACCACCCTTGAAGCTGCCCTGGCCGATCTGAAGGCGCGGGGTCCCCGTGTCTTGGCGGGTGGCACGGATGTGTTTCCCGGTCTGCAGAACAGGCCACTTGCAGGGTCCGTGCTGGATGTGAGCCGTGTGGATGGCCTGCGCCGCATGGAGCGCCGCGCTGATGGTTGGGTGATCGGGGCAGGCGCCACCTGGAGCGATGTGTTGCGGGCTGACCTTCCGCCTGCATTTGACGCGCTGAAACAGTCCGCTGCCGAGATTGGAGCGGTTCAAATCCAAAACCGGGCCACGGTGGCGGGCAATCTCTGCAATGCCTCCCCCGCCGCAGATGGTGTGCCACCACTTCTCATTCTTGATGCAGAGGTCGAATTGTCGTCGCTGCGCGGTGTCAGACATCTGCCGCTGGAGCAGTTCATTCTCGGCAATCGCAAAACTGCCCTGCAGAGCGATGAACTGTTGACCACCATTCGCATCCCAAAACCCGCAACCCAGGGCAACAGCCACTTTCTCAAACTCGGTGGACGGCGCTATCTGGTGATCTCCATCGCCATGGTGGCGGTGCGACTGGAACTGGACGGCGAAGGACTGATCCGCACGTGCGCCATTGCTGTTGGTGCCTGCTCCCCCGTGGCCAGGCGATTGCGCAGGCTGGAACAGACACTGATTGGCAGTGATCCGTCCCGTGTCATGATCGGTCGAGAGGTGCTGGACGGGTTGTCACCCATTGACGATGTGCGCGCCACTGCCGCTTATCGCCAAGAAGCTGTGGCAGAACTCATCGCCCGCGCCATTGCCGAGGCTGCCACATGAGGCTCACCGTCAATGGCACGGATCACGCGGTTATCTCGCCGCCGTCAACACGCCTCAGTGATGTCTTGCGTGATGAACTGAAACTGACGGGCACCAAGGTCGGCTGCAATGCCGGAGACTGTGGAGCCTGTACGGTTTTGATTGACGGTGACATGGCCTGCGCCTGCCTGGTCGCCGTGGGGCAAGTGCAATTGGCCCGCATCTCCACCGTTGAAGGCCTCTCCTGCAACGGTGAGCTATCGGCGCTGCAGGCGTCATTCCTCAACCACGGAGCGGCTCAGTGTGGCATCTGCACGCCGGGCATGTTGATGGCGGCGCATGATCTGCTCTCGCGCAATCCCGCACCCCACCGCCAACAGGTTGAGGACGCATTGGCAGGCGTTCTCTGCCGCTGCACCGGATATGCGAAGATCGTTGATGCGGTACTGGGGGTCGGTCATTCATCGGAAGTTTCAAACCCCAAGTCCGGAGACGCTGTTGGTGCAGCGATTGCCCGTTTGGATGGTGTGCCAAAGGTGAATGGCGCGGAAGCCTATGGCGCGGATGAGGTTCCCGCTGACGCTCTCCATCTTGCTGTGGTGCGATCACCGCATCACCGTGCCCGCTTTGTGATTGGCGACACAGAAACCTTTCTCGCACATCATCCGGGTCTTGTGGCGGTGTTCACCGCGAAGGATGTGCCGGGAAAAAATCTCTTCGGTGCAATCCCCGCCTTTGTCGACCAGCCCGTGTTTGCCGAGCACGAGGCGATCTTCCGGGGCGAGGCGATTGCCGCCGTTGTCGGCCAAGCCGATGCCATTCGCGCGCTTGATCTGTCGCAGTTCCCGGTGACATGGGAGGTGCTGCCCGCAACATTCGCTCCAGCGGACGCATTGAAAGTTGAAAGCCACTACATCCAGCCGGGACGGCCGAAAAACACACTCGTTGAAGGGCATGTGGAGCGCGGTGATGTGGCAAGTGCCCTGACGAGCGCGGCCCATGTTGTCGAACACCATTTCACCACACCTTTTGTTGAGCATGCCTATGTCGAACCGGAAGCAGGCTATGCGCTCCGCAACGGCAACCGCATCACCGTCTATGGCTGCACCCAGGCCCCGTATATGGACCGCGATGGTATCGCCGATATTCTGGGCATTCCGCGTGGTGATGTGCGGGTGCTGCCATCAGCCTGCGGTGGCGGCTTTGGCTCCAAACTTGACCTGTCGTTTCAGCCCTTCATTGCGGTTGCGGCATGGCACCTCAAGCGCCCCGTGGCCATCGCCTACAGCCGCCAGGAATCCATGCAATCCACCACCAAGCGGCACCCTTCGGATATCCGTATCAGGGTGGCGTGCGATCCTGCGGGCAAGATCACGGCCACGGAATTTGAAGGCGTGTTCAACACGGGGGCCTATGCGAGCTGGGGGCCGACGGTTGCCAACCGCGTCCCCGTGCATGCCTCCGGCCCTTATTTCACGCCCACCTACCGCGCCCATGCCAAGGCGGTGCTGACCAACTGCATGCCAGCGGGCGCCTTCCGCGGTTTTGGCGTGCCGCAAAGCCTGATTGCACTGGAATGCGTGCTCGACCTGTTGGCGGAGCGTGTCGGGATTGACCAGTTGCAGTTCCGTCTCACGAATGCGCTGAGAAACGGCCTGCCGACAGTCACGGGTCAAATCTTTCACAAGGGCGTCGGCATCGTGGAATGTTTGGATGCGCTGGTTCCAGCATGGAACGATGCACAATGGTCGGCCCGTGAATTCAATACTGCACAGGCCGATGGGCCACTGCGCCGGGGCATCGGCCTTGCCACGTGCTGGTATGGCTGCGGCAACACCTCGCTGCCCAATCCCTCCACCATCCGGATCGGCGTGACTGCCGATGGCAAAGTCGTTTTGCATCAAGGGGCCGTTGACATCGGCCAGGGCTCCACCACCGTCATCGCGCAGATTGCAGCGGATGCGCTGGGTGTGCCTGTGCATGCGATTACACTCTTGGGGGCCGACACAGATGCAACGCCGGACGCCGGTAAAACCTCGGCCTCGCGGCAAACCTATGTCACAGGTTCAGCGGCGAAAAAATCCGGCGAGGCCCTACGCGCGGAAATTCTCCGCCATGCCAATCTGGGCGAAAATGCACACCTTGCGTTTGAAGATGGCGCTGCGATGATTTCATCCGGTGGAAACGCCGTGCGTGTTGAGCTTTCATCGCTCGCAAGCAATGTCCACGGCTATGTGTTCATGGCGGAAGAAACCTATGACCCGCCGACGAAGCCACTTGATGCCCAGGGCCAGGGCGAACCCTACGCCGTCTATGGCTATGGGGCGCAGCTTGCGGAACTGGATGTGGACACGCGTCTTGGCACGGTGAAGCTCCGCCGCATCACCGCTGCCCATGATGTGGGCAAGGCGATCAATCCGCAGCTTGTGGAGGGGCAAATTGAAGGCGGCATCGCGCAAGGCATCGGCATGGCGCTGATGGAAGATTACATTCCAGGGCGCACCGAAAACCTGCATGATTATTTGGTCCCCACCGTGGGCGACATGCCTGAAATCAAGTGCATCATCGTCGAAGTGGAGGACGGCCACGGGCCCTATGGCGCAAAAGGCTTGGGCGAGCACGTGCTGATCCCCACGGCTCCCGCCATCTTGAATGCCATCCGCAATGCCACGGGGGCGCTCATTCGCCATTTGCCCGCGACTCCTGATAAAGTGCTCGCTGCGATCAAGGCGGCGGAGGCCAGATGACCGACGATGGCGTGATTGGCGAGAAGGTGGTGGCAGACAAGATCCGCTGCGATGCCTGTCCCGTCATGTGCTACATCGCGCCCGGCCGCACCGGTGCCTGCGACCGCTATGCCAACCATGAAGGGAAATTGCTGCGCGTCGACCCCCTCGTCATTTTGGAAAAGCGCCGCGAAACTGAAGGCGCAATCGTGCCTTTTCTCGGTCGCAATGAGCCCTGGGAAGGGGAAGTCGTTACTCCCGACGACGCCTTTGTGACGGGCATTGGTGCCGGCACCACCTACCCCGATTTCAAACCCGCTCCCTACATCATCTCACGCGAGGTTGATGGCATTGACATGATCACCGTCGTCACCGAGGGCATCTTCTCGTATTGCGGGGCCAAGGTGAAGATCGACACCGACCGCCATCTGGGACCCGAACGCGCCCTGGTGCGGGTGGATGGTGAGCCCGTGGGCCATGTGACAACCGCTGAGTATGGGTCGCAGATGTTGTCCATCGGTGGCGTGCATCACCTGACGGGTGGCGGCAAAAAAGAAGGTCGCGTCACCTGCGAAACACTGCTGGCGCTGTGCAACGGCAACGCCGTCACGGCACAGATTGATGACGGTTCGGAAGTCGTCATTCAGGCGGGACGTGCACCGGTTGTCAATGGCGTGGAAGAAAGCCGCATGCGCGTGGGCTGCGGGTCGGCAACCGTGGGCATGTTTGCCTCGCAATGGTTTGGCCTGGTTGACGAAGTCGTCGTTGTCGATGACCACATCACGGGTGTGATTTCCGAGCATCAGGCGGGCAAGGTCATCGGCTGGCAACCCACCGGACTTAAAATCAAGGGCCGCCGCTCCACCCCGGGGCGCTATTTCAAGGTCGCGGAGCCGGGCAAGGGCTGGGGCGGCACCAACATCTCCGATCCCCTCACCCTGCTCAATCCATTTGATCCGAAAATTGCCAAACCAGGACTATCACTGCTGATGGTTTCAACCACGGGCGAACAGTTCTCCTACTATGAATTGGACGCGGCGCTGGTGCCGCAACGCCAGGAGATGCCACAGCGGCTGCTCGCTTCGGTGAAACGGATCGAGGAGAATTGTGAGCCGGCACTTTGCACTGTCCTGTTCATGGGTGGTGCGGGGGGATCGTTGCGGGCGGGTGTGACCGAAAATCCGGTGAAGCTCACGCGCTCCGTGAAAGAGGCGCTGACCCGCGTGACCATTGGCGGTGCACCCGCCTATGTCTGGCCCGGTGGCGGCATCACACTGATGGTTGATGTCACACAACTGCCGCAGAACGCCTTCGGTTACGTACCGACGCCGGCACTGGTCGCGCCCATCGAGTTCACTCTGCGGCGCAGCGACTACGACGCGCTCGGCGGCCACATGAAGCATGTCCTGACAGTCGAGGACGCGCGGCGCGGATTGACCGGCCTGCAAGACGACCACCTGCTGGCAGGCCGCAAGGATGTGAAGCCTGTTACCTCTTCCTGGCCCACAAACCGCGCAGGCTTCGCCTGGTCGAAGGAGCGGCACTGATGGCTGCGATTGCCAGTATCTTGCCGGATGGCAAGCGGTTGCATCTCAACCATGGCCCCATCGACCTCATCGTCGAGGCTGACAATCATCGCGCCTATGCCGCGGCCATCAGGCGTTTTGAAACCGTGTTGCAGGAACTGGTGGCGGAGCTTTCCACATTGCGCACGGAAATTCCACGGCACGGCCTCACCCTGCAGGGCGCAATCGCCAAGCGCATGGCCCGGGCGGTGCAACCCCACTGGCGCTCCCGCATCACGCCCATGGCGGCGGTGGCAGGTGCCGTGGCGGATGAGGTTCTTGCGGCCCTGCTCAACGCCGCACCCTTGCGCCGCGCCTATGTAAACAACGGCGGCGACATTGCCCTTCATCTTGCAGACGGTGAAACCTTCACCATTGCCAGTCCAACCGGTGCAATCGTCATTCGCGGTGAGGATGATGTGCGCGGCATCGCCACCTCAGGGTGGCGCGGACGGAGTTTTTCACTTGGCATTGCAGACAGTGTCACGGTGCTGGCGCGCACTGCCTCGATGGCCGATGCGGCGGCAACACTGATCGCCAATGCGGTGGATTTGCCGGGCTCGCCCAAGGTCAAGCGCCAATCTGCCTGTGACATCGCCCCGGACAGCGACTTGCGAGAGCGATTGGTGACGGTTGCTGTGGATGAATTGACGGATGGTGAAATTGAAGCGGCACTTCGTAGGGGATTGGTTGTCGCTGAGGAAATGACGCGGGAGGGTCTTGTGGATTCGGCGTCTTTGATGTTGGGAGCAAAACTGAAATTCACCAACCCGAAAATCCGTCATTCCGGACGCGGACCTGCCGCAGCACTCCACCGGAGTGCGAGGACCGTCCGCGAGCCGGAATCCAGCTTTGGCACCACGCAACGTTTCCCCGAAGCGGGATTCCGTGTCGCAGGCAAACCTGTTGCTGACGCAACAGACGATGCTGCGCTTCGGCCTTCGCACGGAATGACGGTGGCTGGAAACATCACACATGCCTGACGTCAAACTCCGCAAACTTGTCACCGGCATCGAAGAGATTTTCCACGAGGGCGGACCCGTTGCGCCAACACCCCGCAGGCGTGGCTGGTGTTTGGCCGTGATCCACAATCCCTTTGCTGGCAAGTATGTGGAAAACATCCAGCCTTTCATGGATGACCTCAAACCGTTGGGCATGGAGATGGCGGCGAAACTCATTGCCGCACTCGGCGGCAATCGCGGTCTCATTGACGGCTATGGCAAGGGCATTATTGTAGGCGGGGCCGGCGAACTGGAACATGCAGCACTCTGGCACGCGCCGGGCGGCTATTCCATGCGCGAGCATCTGCCAGACTCTTTCGCCATTGTACCATCAACCAAGAAAGTCGGCGGACCGGGCACACGGCTTGATGTGCCTGTGACGCACAAGATGGCGTCCTATGTGCGGTCGCATTTCGATTCCGTTGAGGTGGGCATTGATGACTCGCCACGGGCTGATGAAATGCTGCTGGCTTTAGTGATGACGGTGGGGCCGCGCATCCACAGCCGTTCCGGCGGCCTTGAGGTGTCGGACATCAAATTGAAGGACGGGCAGAAGTGACAAAAGCCAATATTCGCAAGATCGTGGTGGTGGTCGATGAAGTGCATTCTGAACAGGGCCAGGCTGTTACGCCGCCCACGCGCCGCGCCGCCGCCATTGCTGTCATCGCCAACCCCTTTGCCGGCAGGTTTGTGGCTGACCTCACGGAGCTGATGGATATCGGCGAGGAACTGGGCGGTCTTCTCGGCGCGCGCGCAGTTGCAGCACTTGGTGTTTCGCCATCGCAGATCGAAAGCTATGGCAAGGCGGCACTCGTCGGCGAGAATGGCGAATTGGAACATGCCGCCGCTATCCTCCACCCCAAACTGGGAAAGCCGCTGCGTGCCGCTGTTGAAAAAGGCGCTGCACTTGTGCCATCGTCCAAGAAGCGCGGCGGCATGGGAACGCCACTTGATATTCCGCTCGGCCACAAGGATGCGGCGTTTGTGCGCTCACATTTCGATGGCGTGGAAGTGCGCATCAATGACGCGCCACGCGCCGATGAAATTCTTGTTGCTGTTGCAGTCACCGACTCGGGCCGCCCCCTGCCCCGTGTCGGTGGCTTGCAGAAGCATGAGATCAAGGGCGAGGACGGGTTGCGGTGATCAATGCCCGCCGCCGCCCGCCGCTATGGCCTGTTTCAAAATCTCCGGCACTTTCTCCGCCGGTGGTGTGTTGCGGCTCCTTTGGCATTTCACCACGCCATCAATCACCACCATGCCGATGCCGGGAAGATCACCCAGTTGAATGCTTCCCAACAAGTCCTTGCCCGATGAATGCTGCGCCTTGTCCATGAAAACAAAATCCGCCGCACGGCCCACCTCGATGATGCCGCAATCGAGTTTGCGCATGCGTGCCGTGTTTCCCGTGGCCATGCAGATCGCCTGTTCGGCGGGAAGCTCACCCAGTGCCGACAGCATGGAGATCATGCGGGCAATGCCCAGGGGCTGCACGCCAGAGCCTGCGGGCGCATCGGTGCCCAGAATGACGCGGTGCAAATCGCCCATCTCGCGGGCCGTGCGCAGCGCGTAGAGGGCGGCGCGTTCGTTGCCATTGTGAACGATTTCCAAAGCCGCCTTGCAGCCTTCACAGATGCAACGGATTTGATTGTCCGGCAGCGCCGTGTGGCCGCCGTTGATGTGGCCCACCACATCGGTTCCCGCTTCCAGCACCACATCCTTGTCGATGAGGCCGGAACCGGGAATGGACGGCCCGCCCGTGTGGATTGTCGATTGCATGCCATATTTCCGCGCCCAGTCCACCATCTTGCGTGCCGTGGGGCCGTCTTTCACGCCACCCAAGCCCACCTCGCCCAAGAGTTTCACGCCAGCGTCTGACAGGTCCTTGAAGTCCTGCTCTGTCATGCCGGGTTCGATGCAGGGCGCGCCTGCATGAACCTTGACGCCTGCGGGGCGAAAATTTGCAAACTGGCGCTGCGCCGAAATGGCGAGCGCCTTCAATCCCACGATATCGCGCGGGCGGCCCGGCGTGTGCACTTCGCCTGCGGAAATCATGGTGGTGACGCCACCATTCAGGCTGCTGTCAATCCAACCCGTCTGGTTCTGGCGCGGCGTCCAGTCCCCCGCCACCGGGTGCACATGGCTGTCGATCAGGCCCGGCGCCAGCACCGTGCCATGCGCGTCGATCAGCGTGTCGGCTTTTTCACTGTCGATGTCCTTGGCGCGGCCAATGGCGGTGATTTTGCCATCGACCGCCACGACACAATCGCCTGCCAGGATCGGATTTTCCAGCATGCCGGAGAGGATGAGGCCGATGTTGGTGATGACGGTTTTGGACATGTTTTTGGACATGGACTTCTGCTACTGACACGGTTTGGCAACTCTAGCGCATCGGACAAGCAAATAGAATCATTTGCGAAGTGGAAGATGCGCCAGATTCAATATGTTACAGCAACTTGTCCGCGTTCATTCGAACGCGGGTTGCTGTATGTGCCAGCCTCGAAACCAGCAAGCACGACTCCCTTCTTGACGACATACCGACTGGTTGGTATGCAAATCTTATGCAAATGCCGCCTGCCAAGACCAAGCTTCTCAACGCCGCCCTGAAGATTGTGCGGACCAATGGCTACGAGGCGACATCGGTGGATGAATTATGCCGGGACGCAGGCGTGACAAAGGGTGCGTTCTTCCACCACTTCAAGAGCAAGGAAGACCTCGCCGTTGCTGCGGCGGCCTATTGGAATGGGATGACGGGCAAGCTCTTCGCCACCGCCCCCTATCATGACTATGACGACCCGCTGGACCAGTTGATCGCCTACATCGATTTCCGCGCCATGCTGCTGGAGGGTCGCACAATTCCGGAAGCCACCTGCCTGCTCGGCACCATGGTGCAGGAAACCTACGACTCAAATCCCGCCATCCGTGAGGCCTGTTTCGGCGGCATTGCCGGTCATGCCGACACCATCGCCGACATCATTCGCGCCGCAAAGGCCCGCCATGCGCCGAAAGCGACATGGTCCGCCGAAAGTCTCGCCCTGCACACGCAGGCCGTCATCCAGGGTGGTTTCATTCTGGCCAAGGCAAAAAATGATTTGATGCTGGCGCGGGACTCGATCCTGCATCTGCGCCGGTATGTCGAACTTCTGTTTCATCACGCCAAGGAGGACTGAACCATGAGCACCAAGATTTTCGTCAATCTGCCGGTCACTGATCTGCCACGCGCCATTGCCTTCTACTCAGCGATCGGCTTTACCCTGAACCCGCAGTTCAGCGACGACACCGCTGCCTGCATGGTCATCAGCGAAGACAACTATGTGATGTTGCTGACCCACGCGAAGTTCAAAGGCTTCAGCGACAACCCTATCCCGGATGCCCACACGACCACGGGGCTTATGGTAGCGGTGGCGTGCGACGACCGGGCGGCCGTCGACGCAATGGCCAAAGCGGCACTGGCCCATGGCGGCGGCGAACCGCGCCCCGCCATGGACCTGGGCTTCATGTACAATCGCACCATCAGCGATCCCGATGGCCACCGCTGGGAACCCTTCCATATGGATGTCTCAGCCATGCCAAAACCCTGAATGACCCGCAGGGAGCGGTGTTCACACTTTACAACTTGAAAGCACAGGAGACTGTCATGGCATACACCATCAAACTGCATCGCGTATTGAAGGCCCCGGCAAGCCGCGTGTACAAGGCCTTTCTCGATCCTGCGGCCTTATGCAAATGGATTGCGCCTGCTGGCTACACCTGCACAGTGCATGCGCTTGACGCCAAAGTGGGGGGAACATTCCGCATGTCCTTCACAGAATTTGATTCAGGTGCCACAAACGCTTTCGGCGGCACTTATCTGGAACTCGTGAAGAACGAGAAGCTACGCTACACGGATGTTTTTGACGACCCCAACCTGCCAGGCGAGATCGTCGTCACCATCTCGCTCAAAGAAGTAATCGGCGGCACGGAACTCAATGTCACGCAAGAGAACCTGCCAGACATTATTCCGGCAGAGATGTGTTATCTCGGCTGGCAGGACAGCCTCAAGCAACTCGCCCAGTTTGTGGAAGTTCTGGCGCTTCCTTCATCATGAGCAAGATCCAGAAAATCTCGCCCATGCTGTGGTTTGATGGCGCGGCAGAAGATGCCGTCAACCACTATGTGAAGGCCTTCGCCAATTCGCGCATTGTTGCCGTGGAACGCTATCCGGATGGCGGCCCGGCCCCGGCCGGTTCGGTGATGACAGTCGGGTTTGAACTGGCAGGGCAGTCATTCACGGCGTTGAACGGCGGCCCGATGTTCAAACCAAATGAGGCCGTGTCATTTGTCATTGCCTGCGAGGACCAGAAGGAGGTGGACTTTCTGTGGGATCACCTGTCGCAGGGTGGCTCCACGTCGATGTGCGGCTGGCTCAAGGACAAATGGGGGTTCTCGTGGCAAATCGTGCCGCAGCGTTTCATCGAACTCGTCACATCAGGCACTGCCGCACAAAAGCGCCGGGTCTTCGCCGCGATGATGCAGATGACGAAGTTTGACGTTGCGAAGATCGAGGCAGCGGCGAGGGGGTGAGATGCCTGGGTGCGCCGTCGGCTTTGAGGTTGCACCAGAACACGCATGCCGCCTCTCATGAAGCCGCTGGGGAAGCGGTGCGCCGCCATGCTCCAGGAGACATGCCCGCGTGACGGCGGAAGGCCCGGCTGAATGCGTTCTCTGATTCATAGCCGATTTCGGCAGCAACATTGGCAATGCTTTTGTCGGTGCTTTTCAAGGACCGGGCGGCGAGTTGAAAGCGCCAATTCGCCAGATAGGACATCGGTGCCTGGGCGAGGAAGCGGTGAAACCGCGCGACCAGGGCAGAGCGTGACATGCCGACATGGAGTGAGAGCTCAGTAACCGTCCAGCGGTGCTTTGGATTGGCATGCAGCGCCTGCAGCGCTTTGGCCACATGGCGGTCTCCCAGGGCTGAAAGCCAGCCGGTGCCGCTGTTGCTCCCGGCGATATGCTGGCGCAGAATTTCGACAAACAGAAGCTCCGTCAGTCGCGCGATAACATCCGAACTCCCCTGCCGTGCGGCCATCGATTCAGCCACAATGAAGCGCAAGGTGGCGTCAATCCAGGTGCCGGTTTCGTTTTGTGGGCGCACCACGATCTGCACCGGTAGATTAGCCAGGATCGGGTTGAACAGCAAATTGTCGCAATGCAGGTAAATGCAGATCATTTGTGTCACCGGGCCACCGGTGCCCACGCGAACCAACGGCATGCCAGGCCATGGCGGGGGTGGAAGCATTGAACCCAGGCGCACCGCAGCTGCCCCCTCGCCAGCGCCCATGATGTGTTGATGGCCAAGCGGAAAACCGATCATGTCGCCGCGGCCCAGCCACGCGCGGGGCTCACCCTCAATATCCACCCAGCAGCCGCCTTCGGCCACAATATGAAACATCACAACCTTGGTCGTCTTGGTATGAAGCATGGCGGCAACGTCATTGCCGTGCGGCATGTCCACCGCCCAAGGTTCGGCAAATTCACCGCGCAGCAAGGCGGCACCGGTGGTGTGGAGAACCCGCAAGACGTCCGAGAGGACGTCGAGCCCAGCGGGATACAGCACCGGTCCGTCATGAAAAGACGTTTCGGCAGTATTTGTGGGCGTTTCGATCATGGGTAAACCCGGTCCGGAATGTTAGGCAGCCAACAGCCGCAGACCTTAGAAGCCACGTGCGGCGGTGTCACGGCCGGAATTTTCCGCAAGCGTGGAGGCGTGGCCAAACGGAGAAAACAAATGGCAGAGACCAAGCGCAACCTCGTTGTGGTGATCACGCAATCCTATGAAAATGAACTTTCGTCGGTGGCCTTCACCATTGCCAATGGCGGCTTGACCGCAGGCTTGAACGTGTCCATCTTCCTGACCAGTGCTGCGGTTGATCTCGTTCGCCGCAATGCTGTGACCAATGTTGTCGTTCACCCACTCGAACCATTGGCCGCATTGATAAAGGATTTTATGGCGCGTGGCGGAAACCTCTGGGCTTGCACGCCTTGCGTCAAAGCCCGCGGTTACGAACAAAAGGACCTCATCGACGGTGTTGAAATCACTGGCGCCAGCAAGATGCACGAACTCATCAAGGCAGGCGCTGCAACGCTGAGTTTTTGACCCATCCAACTTCCCCGCAGGAGAATGAATATGACCTTGATTGCCGCATTCGATCCCTCCGAACTCGAATCCAAAGTGAAGGCGATGTACCGTGATGTGGCTGAAAAGCCCCATGGCGAGTATCATTTTGAAATGGGCCGCGCCATGGCCGAACGGCTTGGCTATGCCCCTGCCGACCTTGACCGCATTCCGGAAGGGGCAATCGAATCCTTCGCCGGGGTCGGATATTATTTCCATCTCGCTGATTTGAAGAGCGGCGAGACCGTGGTCGATCTTGGCAGCGGCTCCGGCATGGACAGTTTCATCGCGGCGCTGAAAGTCGGGCCTTCCGGCAAGGTCATCGGCATTGACATGACTGACGAGCAACTGCGGAAATCCGACCGTTTGCGCGACCACGGTGGATTTTCAAATGTGCGCTATCTCAAGGG
>JANPDD010000036.1:0-10026 GCA_031431295.1 Hyphomicrobiales bacterium
GCTGCTGAAGCCAATAGCACATCCAACTGTCCGCTCTGCGCTGTCGGTCATGCTGCCAATAAGAGCAAGATATGGAATCTCCCCGAGATGGACGCAGATCACGTTTCTGCTTGGAGCAAAGGCGGCGAGAGTACGGCTAAGAACTGCCAAATGCTCTGTACCACCCACAATCGCGCCAAAGGCAACCGATAGTATGGGCGTGCCAAAGGCTGGTGCCAATGTCCGCTATGGGTCCAGGCTGTGTAATAACGCGATTGAAACTGGCATTTTGGCTTCTTGAGCATGATTTACGAGAAGCTCAGTTTGCCAAGATATTGATTTCTTTGAAGCTTAAATTCTCGCACTCTGGCCATGAGCAACATCAGCGCGGTTCGTTGGCGTTTTTACACAGCCTCGGTCAAAGTGAGACGTCGAGAACCAAGTTTTGCAAGTCAGATTCACGACTGAAAATAGACGTAGCCCGCTTCTTGGCGACTACTTGAATGAACAAGAAGTGACCTGAGTCCCGCAAAAAACCCGCCGGCAACAGCCAGCGGGTTTCAATACTCACAGACAGGAGGAAAGGGTTACTTCGGAGCCTTGACGCCGAAAGCAGAGAACGTGGCTTCATAGGGCTTGTAGGCTTCCTTGGCGGCAGCAGCAGTAAGTTCGCCCATCTTTGTCGCCTGGGCAACGAAAGCCTCATAGGCTTCCTTGGCATAGCCCTGCTGAACCTCAAGAACACGCTCGAACGAACGGGCAGCGACAACCTTTTCGAAGGCACCGGTGCCGAGTTCAAGCGACTTGCGTGAAAAATCAGCAGCTTCCTGAGCCATCGTCTGGAAACCCTTGGTCACAGCGGTCGAGGAAGCAACGGCAGCCTCAAATCCCTCTTTGCCAAACACCTGAATGTCTTCAAACGATTTCATGATTTCAATCTCCTGTTACAGCACCAAAATGGCCTGCTTGATGACTGCTTATATGTGCACTGCAACATAAAAGTCAAGAGTCATTTTGCGTTGCAGCATTCACCTTCGAAGGCTAAACGGAGGCAGGGTTTACGTCTTGGTAACAGCGATTCCCTAAAGTCTTAATCTTTGTGCTGGTTTCGAACGGCAATATCTGTGCCCTGAAGGGCAGTGTTGCATAAACTGCGGTCAATTTGACGACCGCATAACCCGGTTCTGACAGGTGTTATTTTGCGTATGACGTTCCCGCACAGGCTCCCGACTCTGATCCTGACAATGCTTGTTGCATTGCTGCTGGGGCAACCTGCCTTTGCAGCAGGCGACAACAAGTTTGCCGCTGTAACCGTGGATGCGCGCACGGGCCGGGTACTTTTTGACAGCAATTCCAATGCCTTGCGGCATCCAGCATCGCTCACCAAGATGATGACGCTCTATATCATGTTCGAGGAGTTGAAGACGGGCCGTCTCAAGCTTTCGACGCCGCTTCGCACCTCTGCCCGCGCCGCCCGCATGGCGCCATCCAAAATGGGCCTCAGGGCCGGATCAAGCATAACCGTCGAGCAAGCCATCTATGCCCTCGTCATCAAGTCGGCCAATGATGTCGCCGCCGTAGTGGCAGAAAACATTGGCGGCAGTGAATTGGCCTTTGCCAGGCGCATGACCAAAACCGCCCGCGCCATGGGCATGGCACACACCACATATCGCAATGCCTCCGGACTGCCCAACCCGTTGCAAGTCACCACAGCCCGCGACCAGGCGACTTTGGGTCTGCGGCTGATGCGGGATTTTCCCCAATACTATCCTTATTTCCGCGCCACCAGGTTCACTTTCAATGGCAGGCTGATTCGCGGTCACAACCGGCTTGTTGGACGATTCCCCGGCACCGACGGTATCAAGACCGGGTATATCAACGCATCGGGTTACAATCTGGTCACGTCCACCAAGCGTGGCAGCAAGCGTCTGGTCGGTGTGGTCTTGGGTGGCCGTTCGGCCACGAGCCGCAACACCTACATGATGACAATGCTGACAAGGGCTTTTTCCAAGGCTGCCGACGGCCGGACCATTGCCGCCACCGCCGGTTCGGCGAAGGGCGCGGTTGATCCCCTGAAACAACTGATCGGCAAGGCAACAGCGGAAGGACAGTCAACCGCCCAGTCGCTCAACGCGCAGGACAAGGCCGCACTGGCGGAAGTTGCAGGTGCTGCAGCGGCGATCACCGCAGAAGAGCCGGAAGATGGTGGCGAAACAAGTGGGCCCACGGTCATTGCCGCAGAGCTTGACAAGGGCAGCAACCAGCCAGTGGCAGTCGTAACCGGCGGGACTGAGCACGGCGTGGCCGTCATTCAACCTCCGGCAAAGCTGCCGTTTCAAACCAAAAAACTCGCCTCCCAAGCCGATGTGGACTTGGCGACTGGCACGACCACGTCGCTCCAGGCCTGGACCGTCGAAATCGGGGATTTCAAAACGCGCAAGAGTGCTGCGGCAATTGTTGCACGGTTGAAAAAGACAGACACCGCTAAACTCGCCAACAAGGATTCCAAGACCATCCAGGTGAAGCGCAATGGTGCCACCCTCTATCGTCTTCTGGTTTCCGGCTATGACGAAGTGGCGGCAAAGGCATCCTGCGCCCAGGTCGCCAAACTTGGCAAGGACTGCGCCGTCATTTCGCCCAACGGCTGAATCTAGCGCAACAGGCGATCAAGTCGGAACGACTTGAGAGCGGAAAGTTGCGCCAAGTTATTGATTTACGAGCATCGTTTTCGCAGTCAGTTGAGATCTTCGATTCCAACTGACTGCGCGATGCTCTAAGCCTCAAGCAGCTTGTCCTTCGCCGCATTGATCTTGGCTGCAAGATAGTCTGAGCCTCCCTTGTCGGGATGATATTCTTTCATCAGGCGGCGATGGGCATTGCGGATGTCATCAGCAGAAGCATTTGCCTTGACGCCAAGAACGGCGCGAGCCTCTTCGCGGCTCATGGGGCCACCTGCCGCTGGAGCAGATGCCGCCGCCGCACCTCCCCAGGCCGCCCGCCACTCCGGCCGGTTGCGGTCAAGCCACGCTTCAAACAAGGCCCTGCTCTGGTCCTGCGCGCCTGCACATGAAGCGTGAAAACTTTTCAATTGTTCTTCCTGCAGCGCGGCAAGGCTTTTGCCCCGCAATGGCCCCGCCAACACCTGCCCTTCCATGGCACCTGTATCATGATCAAGCTCCATGGCCAGAAGCGACGTTGCCACGCGGCTTTTTTGTCCAGACGATTTAGTGCCGGGCCACGGGAAGCCGTTGGGAAAAAGGGCTGACTTTCCCATGAGGCCCGCACCAAACAGGAAAACCGGCACGGCCACGTTCATCTGTCCGCGCAAAGCCAAAAGGCCTGAGAGTGCGATGATCCCTCCCCCTGCAATCTGCTGCAGGAAGCTCCGCGACGCCCCTGGCGACAGGCGCGCCAGTTTGCGGATGAGCCAGATGCCGCCAACGACAACGACAAGTGCAATGATGAAATTGGGCATTGTAAAAGATACTCTATTTCAACTGCCGCAGCAGGACCTGGCTTGCATTGCCTGCTTTTGAGCGCGATTCAAGGGCCTGCCGCCCGCCCGTCGCATAGGCAGCAACAGCCCCCAGCAAGTCAGCCAAGACCGCGGGGCTCGTTGAGTCCAGCCGAAAATAGGCGCCGCCAGTGAGCCTGGCAATTTCCTTGAAGGCCTGTGCTGCTATGACATCATCGCCTTCCAGAAACATGAAAAAGGGAACGCCCAACAATCCGATCTCGCCAGCCGTCTTGCAGACTTGGTCAATGTCCTCTTCGAATGCGTCGCCAACAAAGACCACAGCGTTGACCCCGGACTTGCCCGCCTCCACCCGCACATGGGCAAGGACCCGTGAAATCTGCGTGTTGCCGCCCCGGCACTCAACGGCAGTCATCAGCCGCGCCAAGGCCTCTGGATTGGCGACCCACTTTGACGCCCGGCACTCGTTGAACCCCCGGAAATAGACAAGCTGCACCAGCAATGGACCCGCCCGCACCGTTTCGGAAAACATTTGCGACTGGATGGACAAGGCCCTGTCCCAGGTTGGCTGGCGGCTCATGGTGGCATCCATGGCAAAGACCAGCCGACCACGCCCTTTGGCCGGGCCGGGCGGCAGGCTTTTCACCTTGTCGAGAAACTGGCTGACATCGTCAGTCTTCGACAGTACCCCGGATTGTTTGCGAACTTCGGTCAATTCCACTCCCGGCGCAGCGCACGCCAAAACCAAATTCGGCTCCTGAATTTGGATGCCACAAGATATTGGGGCGAGAAACGATTTTCGCCAGCAGATTCTGCCGTGTCAATTGCAGGTCAATTGCAAGGTTCAGCCTTCAGCATCTCAAGTTTGGACAGCCTGCCCGCCAGCACATAGTCACCGTAGTCCAACTCCAAATTGGTGGAGATGCCATTTTCCAACATGAGGAAGCTCGCCTGATAACTCGGTTGGTCATCGCCTTTGCCGTCCACGGCATAGTAACTGATGGAAACGGGCCAGGCTCCCAACCCGGCCAATTCCTTGGCCTGTTGTTCCGGCAAACCAGCAACCTGCCGACGCCCCCCCATGAAGGTAATGGCTTTCATGGATTTGTCGTCGTCCGACCCTTCAAAAACAATGGATGAATCACGGGGCTCGCCCTTCAGCGCCGCATCGATAAGCTTCAACTGGTATTGGGTGGGAAAAACCGCCGTGGCCGCCGTCTCAAAGGTCTTTGTTCCCGTGGTTGTAATCTGGCCCTTGCCAGGCGCGTTTGCCGCGTCCTTTTTCACCTTGATGCGGTTTTCAGAGTTGAGCTTGGCATCAACGAACTGCTTCTGCCTGAGGTCGAGTTCCAGGCCATCGCCGGACTCCCATGAGGTCATGTGCGTGTCGATGACCTGGGCGCTGCCCTCCACATAAAGAATGCGATTGGCAATGCGGTAGCTTACGGCATAACCATCACAGGCCGAGCCCCTGATTTCATAGGCGAGCTTGCCAGTGATGGAAGATATGTTTTTGCCACTCGCCAGCCGCTTGGTGGTCAAATCATAATAGGCGCGGTGCGGCGCCAGATTGGCGGCACACGCCGCACTGGCAAAAAGGCCGCCAGACATCAGGCACAAGACAAAACTGGCACTGGAAAACAAGTGGCGATTCATGGTGAAACACTGCCGTTGAAGACGTTGAGAACATCATAACATGAACAATGGCAAAATCGTGCACCGCGTGTTTCTGACCCGAAAGCTTCCGGAACGCGCGGAAAAGGCCTTTGCCGAACGCTTCCAGTGCACGTTCAATGCGGATGACAAGGCCCTTCCCATTGATGCAATTTACACTGCTGCGGACGGCCATTGGGGCTTGGCCATCACGTCCATGGACAAGTTCAACGCGGAGGTGTTTTCGCGGCTGCCAAACTCTGTAAAAATCGTCTCAACAGTATCGGTGGGTATTGAGCATATCGATCTCGCGGCGGCGTCCGCCCGTGGCATTGTCGTCACCAACACGCCGGGCGTTCTCACCGAGGCAACGGCCGATATCACTCTGTTGCTGATGCTGGGAGCAGCGCGCGGTGCCGGCTGGGGCCAACGCATGGTGCGTGAAAACCGCTGGCCCGGCGTTTCCATGGTATCTCCATTGGGCGACGACGTTTCACGCCAGCGCCTGGGTATTCTGGGCATGGGCCGCATCGGCCAGGCGGTGGCCGGCCGCGCCCGTGGCTTTGGCATGTCCATTCACTATCACAACCGCCAACCTGTCGCCGCTGATCTTGGCGCAGGCGCCACCTACCACGCCACGTTTGAGGACATGCTTCCCCACTGCGATTTCCTGTCGATCAACTGCGCCTTGACCGCCGAAACTAGGAACCTCATCAACGCCCGCACCCTGGCTCTGCTGCCCAAGGGTGCCATCGTGGTGAACACGGCCCGGGGCGGCATTGTTGAAGATCAAGCCCTGATTGCCGCCCTGAACAACGGCCATATTGCCGCTGCAGGTCTTGATGTCTTTGCCAATGAACCCAACATTGATCCGCGCTACCGTGAACTTGAAAATGTCTTCCTTCTGCCGCATCTCGGCAGCGCGACCATGCGGACACGCACCGACATGGGGCTCAGGGCGCTCGCCAACATGGAGGCCTTCGCCAATGGCAAAATCCCGCCTGACAAATTGAACTGAGGAGCCGACATGACATCTCCGGAACGCCGCCTCAAGGACCTCGGTATCGTGTTGCCACGGCCACCCAAGCCCGTTGCCAATTATGTGGGTTGGGTGCGCACCGGCAATCTGGTCTATGTGGCGGGACAACTGTCATTGAGCGATGGCAAGATCCAGTTTCCAGGGCTGCTTGGCGGCAACGTGTCGCTGGAGGATGGCCAGAGGGCCGCCCGCCTCAGTGCCATCAACATCACCGCGCAACTCAGTGATGCAACGGACGGCGACCTGTCGAAAGTGACCCGCGTTGTGAAACTCAATGGTTTTGTCGCCAGCGTGCCTGAATTTGCCGACCATGCAAAAATCATGAATGCCGCTTCGGACTTTCTTGCCGAGGTTTTTGGCGAGCGGGGAAAGCACGCCCGCCTGACCGTCGGTGTTCCCTGCTTGCCGCTCAATTCGCCAATCGAGATTGATGCTGTTGTGGAACTTGAATGAACCGCTTTTCCCCGCAACTGCGTGACCTTTCGTGGCTGGTCGCAAGGCCCATTGCGCATCGCGGCCTGCATGACAAATCAAGGGGCTGCGAAGAAAATTGCGCCAGCGCCTTCACCTGCGCCATGGCGGGAAATTATGCGATTGAATGTGACGTGCAACTGACCAGCGATGGCGAGGCTGTGGTGTTTCACGATGCAACACTGGACCGCCTGATTCCGCACACAGGCAGGGTGCGTGACATGACTGCAACTGAGTTGCAGCATCTGGATTTTCGCATCGGCAATGAACGCATGCAGACACTTGGTGAATTGCTTGACCAGGTGGCAGGCAGGGTGCCGCTGGTGATTGAACTGAAAACGATCTGGGACCAGTCCGTGAACCTGGCATTGCGGGCCGTGAAAGTGCTGGAACCCTATGCCGGACCCTATGGCCTCATGTCCTATGATCCCGATCTCATTGCTGCGGTTGCCGAACGCTCGCCTGCGACCGTGCGCGGCATCGTTGCGGACCGCATCGTTCACCACGACTACCAACGGTTGCCGCTCGATCGCCGCCTTGAACTCCGGCATTTTGAACATCTGCCGCGCACCAGGCCGCAATTCATCTCCTTCGATTTTCACGACCTGCCCTTTGCCCCTGTTCAAGTGGCCCGAGCGGCGGGCTTTCCGGTGATCACCTTCACAATTAAAAACGCTTTGCAGGCGCAGACGGCCCGCCGCTGGTCTGACCAGATTACCTTTGAGGGGTTTTCTGCCTGATGGCCGGGGGCCTGCGGATGGTGGGAGCCATTGCCGACGTGGACGCCCGGGCCTGGGACGGCCTTGCCAATCCACCCGATCAGGATTTCAACCCGTTCGTCACCCACGCATTCCTCAAGGCGCTGGAGGACTCAGGTTCGGTTGGCGGCAGAACAGGTTGGCAGCCCCAGCATCTCGTGCTTGAGCGGGATGGCAGGATTGTCGGGCTTGCCCCCTGCTACCTCAAGTCCCACTCCATGGGTGAATATGTTTTTGACCACGCCTTTGCCGACGCCTTTCAGCGGGCGGGTGGGGCCTATTACCCAAAGCTTCAGGTGGCCGTTCCCTTCACCCCCGTGACGGGCCCGCGCCTCCTTGCTGCAACCGGCACTGACAAGTCGGCACTGGCACGGGGCCTCGCTGCCGCTGCCAAGAAATACGACCTGTCATCTGCGCACGTGACATTTCTTTCTGAGGGAGAAGCCGAGCAATGCACGGCACCGGACTTCCTGCAGCGCCAGGACATCCAGTTTCACTGGTTCAACAAAGGCTATGCGAGCTTCGAGGATTTTCTGGCTTCGCTCTCATCAGCCAAGCGCAAGAACATCAGGAAGGAGCGCCGGATCGTGGCCGAGGCTGGCATCACGTTCGAACAGGTGATGGGCTCAGCCTTGAAGGAGGAACACTGGGACCATTTCTACCGCTTCTACATGGATACTGGGTCGCGCAAGTGGGGGCAGCCCTATCTCAATCGCAAATTCTTCAGCCGCATCCATGAAACCATGAACGACCACATTCTCCTGGTGCTGGCAAAACGCAACGGGCGCATCATTGCAGGTGCGCTAAACTTCATCGGCTCGGCATCCCTGTATGGCCGCAACTGGGGAGCGGCCGAAGACCATCCCTTTCTGCATTTTGAAACCTGTTACTATCAGGCGATCGACTTCGCCATCGCCCACCGCCTCAAGGTGGTGGAAGCGGGTGCCCAGGGCGAGCACAAGCTGGCCCGGGGCTATGTCCCGGTCAAAACCCACAGCCTGCACCACTTCGCCCACCCGGGCCTGGCGCGGGCAGCCGCTGAATACCTGGCCGCAGAACGAAAGGCCATCGACGAGAACCAGCAGTTGCTTGCCGCGCATGCGCCCTTTCGCAATGAGCAGGAATGATCAGCGCGCAATCGCCTGCTTCACGTCTTCGAGAATGTCATTCACATCCTCAAGGCCAACAGACAATCGCAGCATGCCATCGGTGATGCCCATCATGGCCCGGGCTTCCTCGCCGATGTTGCGGTGCGTTGTTGACGCCGGATGCGTCATGAGAGACTTGGCATCACCCAGGTTGTTTGAAATATCAATGAGCCGCAGTTTTCGCAAAATATCGAAAGCCGTTTTCTTGCCGCCTTCAACCTCAAACGTCACCATGGTGCCGCCCAGCGACATCTGCCGCTTGGCCAGCGCGTATTGGGGGTGGCTGGCAAGAAAAGGATAGATCACGCGGGAGACACCGTTCGTGGCGGTCAAATGTTCAGCCACGGCGTGGGCGGCGTTGCTCTGTGCTTCGACCCTCAATTTCAGCGTTTCCATGCCCTTGAGCAGCACCCAGGCATTGAACGGCGACAGCGATGGCCCGGTGTGGCGCAGAAACGGTTTCAGCAACTCCTCCTTGAATTGCCTGGTCGAGACGATGGCCCCACCCAAAACGCGGCCCTGCCCGTCAATATGCTTGGTGCCGGAATAAACGACGACATCGGCGCCAAGGGGCAGAGGCTTCTGCAGCACCGGTGTTGCAAACACATTGTCAACGACAAAGCAGGCACCCGCCCTTTTGGCGATTTCACCGACTGCTTCGATGTCGACGATATCAAGCGTCGGGTTTGACGGTGTTTCAAGAAACACCACCCGCGTCTCAGGCTTCATGGCGGCCTGCCAGGCTGCCTTGTCACCGCCATCCACCAGTGTGTACGAAATCCCAAAGCGTGGCAGGATCGCGGTGATGACCTGGTAGCAGGAACCAAAGAGCGCCCGCGAGGCAACGATATTGTCGCCGGCCTTCAATTGGCACGCCAGCGCGCCAAAAACCGCCGCCATGCCAGAAGCAACGCCATAACAGGACTCAGCGCCTTCCAGAAGCGCCAGCCGCTCTTCAAACATGGAAACGGTGGGGTTGCCATAGCGGCCATAAACATAGCCGTCATCCTTGTTGGCAAAGCGGTTCTCGGCCGTTTCCGGCGCATCATAGACAAAGCCGGAATTGAGAAAGAGGGCCTCGGACGTCTCGCCGTGCGGTGACCGCTCAAGGCCGCCCCGCACAAGCTTGGTGGCATCACCCCAGTGGGAGGCGTTTCGCGTGCGGTTCTTTTTTGTCATGGCCTAACTCTGCACCCAGGGAAGTCCGCGGAATTTCCAGCCGTTGGCGTGGCTGCGCTGGCCCTTGCTGTCCTTGTCACCTTCGAAGCCCTCGGCCACATTCCAGGCGTTGGTGTAGCCAGCGCGGGCAAGGGCGGATGCGGCTGAGGCCGAGCGTGCGCCGGAGCGACAGATGCAAATGATCTCGCAATCCTTCGGCAAGGCCATGCCGTCCACTTCATCGACGAATTTCGCGTTCACTTCCATTTGCGGATAGACCTGCCAGGAGAGCCGCACCAGGCGGTCAACCTGGGGCACGCCCACGAATGTCCATTCCGGCTGGGT
>JANPDD010000037.1:0-2223 GCA_031431295.1 Hyphomicrobiales bacterium
CTTGGAACCCTTGACACCCTGCACCACGACGCGGCTTGCCGCCGTGCCCTCGCGGGCATAGAGCGGGGCCACGCGGATATCGCCAAAACGGCCTTCCATGGAGACCAGGATTTTGCCGAGCGAGTCTGCCCGGTGGATCAATGTGACCGTGCCACGCAAACTCACCATGGCGTGCATGACCTTGATCCAGATCTCGAGATCGTCGGGGCCGAAGCTATGGGCCTGGGCTTTCAGCAGGGTGGGAGAAGGTGTGACTTTGCCATCCTCGAAATAGGGTGGATTGGCATAGGCATGGGCGAAGGTGCCGTGCTGCGGCATGCTCACAAGATCGCGGCGCATGGCTTCCTTCACGTCGGCATGGATGACCTTGAGCATCTGGCCATAGCTGTTGCGCTTGGCATTTTCCTCACACATCATGGCGTAGCGCGCAGCCACTTCAATGCCGGTGACATGAATGGCGGGATTGCGCGCAATCAGGCACAGTGCTGCGGCACCAGCGCCAATTCCCGCTTCAAAGACGGTCTCACCCGCACCGACAGGAATGGAAGCCGCGAGAAATACGGCATCAATACCCGCGCGATACCCCTTTTCCGGTTGCAGAATACGTAAACGCCCACCCAGGAAGGCGTCTTCCGTGAGCGACTGCGGCACATTGCCGGTGGGCGGCGGCGCCTGAACGTGGGTAGTCTCAGCTGCGAGTTGCATGAAGCACAGACGTTAACGATCCTTGGTGAATGACTGGTTACCAAGAAAATTATCATTGTTCCACAGCTTGTTAAACAAGCGGCTGGTCACCATACCCGCCGGGCGCGGCTGCCACCGCCGGTTCCGGGTCTGGAATCGCCTGCGCAGGACATGCCGGGTAGATGTTGCGCCATAACCGTTAAATGTCGCACAATGGGCAATGTGGCCCCGTGGCATGTCGCCCCCGGGCACCAGATCGCGGTCGGTTTTGAGTGAGGCATTCACAACAGACAAAGCGCGATCGGAAATTGAATGGCGAGCACGTTTATCACTTTTGGCCGGGTCGACCAAAAGTGATCGTGCTCCACGGCGGAGAGGTTGTTCATGGGCGTTGTCATCCCTTTCGAGGGCGGGTCGGACCGCCAGGAGCCGTCATTGGATGCACTTGTCCGGTTGACGGGCCAGGACATGGGCCTGATCAATGACCTGATCCGCGAGAAGGCCCAAAGCCATGTTGAGTTGATCCCGGAAATCGCGGGCCACTTGATCAATTCTGGTGGCAAGCGCATCCGCCCCATGCTCACGGTGGCGGCCGCGCGCATGTGTGGCTATCAGGGCCTGCACCACATCAAGCTCGCCATGAGTGTCGAATTCATGCACACCGCAACACTTCTCCATGATGACGTGGTTGACGAAAGCGATACACGGCGCGGCAAGGATGCGGCACGCATCATCTGGGGCAACCAGGCGAGCGTGCTGGTGGGTGACTATCTGCTGGGCCAGGCCTTCAAGATGATGGTTGAAACCGGCTCACTGGAGTGCCTGCGCATATTGTCGGATGCAGCCTGCGTCATTGCCGAAGGGGAAGTGCTGCAACTCGCCGTTTCACAGGACACCGCCACCACGGAAGACTCCTACCTGAAAGTGGTGGGTGCAAAAACAGCCGCCCTTTTTTCGGCGGCAGCGCGGGTGGGTGCCGTCATCTCAAACCGCCCCCGGGCGGAACAGGAGGCCCTTGAATCCTACGGCCGCAACATCGGCATTGCCTTTCAACTGGTTGATGATGCGCTCGACTATGCCGGGTCCAAGTCACAATTGGGGAAAAGCGTGGGCGATGACTTCCGCGAGCGCAAGATCACGCTGCCGGTCGTTTTGGCCTTCCGTCGCGGCAGCACGGAAGAGCGCAGCTTCTGGAAGCGCACCATGGAACAGGGCGACCAGGCGGAATCCGACCTTGTTTACGCCCGGAAACTGATGGAGCGGCACGGCTCGCTCGCCGACACATTTGAGCGCGCCAAGCACTACGGCGCCATGTCGAAGGATGCCCTGGCAATCTTTGCCGACTGCGAATGGAAAGAGGCCCTCCTGGAAGCGGTCGACTTCTGCATCGCCCGGACCCACTAGAGCACGATCTTGCTTGTTTGAATCGAAGTGGGATTCCCAAATCATCTTCTTTGTGATTCAAGATGTCGGCTGGATTGGAGGCTGGCATGGATGAGCAAGTACTATTCCCTTGATCTTCGCAGACGGGCGGCGCGC
>JANPDD010000038.1:0-2947 GCA_031431295.1 Hyphomicrobiales bacterium
CGCCGCTCTCACCGGCCTTCAGCATCGCGATGACGGGGACGATGGTGACGAAGATGGCGGCGAAGAGCTTGGCGACTTCGGCGATCGGCCCCCAGGTGAAGGCGTTGCCTTCGCGGTAGGCTATCGGGGTCAGGAGCAGGGACATGGCGGCCAGGCCCAAGAGCGCGATGACGCGGGCGATGTTGGGGTAGTCGACGTGAACGCCGTGGATGGTGATATGCTCATCGGTCTTCCAGAACGCCGAGGCCAGGATAACGGCGATGACGGCGATCAGGAGAAAGATGTTCAGCCAGCCTTTGAATTTGATCGCGTTTGACGTGGCGGGGGGCGGGGCGATTTTCTTGTCGCGCGCATAAAGCAGGCTGTCGAGTAAGAAGAAGACGGACAACAAGAGGCAGGCCAGCAGCAAGGTTTTCGACCACAGGAACTGCGCCGGCCAGAAGAAGTCCACGCCCTTGAGAAAGCCGATGTAGAGGGGCGGGTCGCCCAGCGGGGTCAGCGAGCCGCCGATGTTGGAGACCAGGAAGATGAAAAAGACCACGACGTGGACGTTGTTGCTGCGGTCCTGGTTGGCGCGCAAAAGGGGGCGGATCAGCAGGACGGAGGCGCCGGTGGTGCCGGTGATGCTGGCGATCAGGGTGCCGCCTGCAAGCAGGCTGGTGTTGGTCCAGGGCGTACCCTTGATGTGACCGTCGATGAAGACGCCGCCTGAGATGGTGTAGAGGGCAAACAGCACGACGATGAAGGGCACGTAGTCGAGCAGCATGACGTGCAGGAATTCGTATGTGGCAATCGACTGGCCATAAACGGCGGCAAAGGGGGCGAGGAAGGCTGTGGCCCAGGCGGCTGCGATCTTGCCGTAATGGTGGTGCCACAAATGGGGTGTGGCCAGGGGCAGGACGGCAATTGAGAGCAACAGGCCAATGAAGGGAACGGCCCAGATGGGGCTAAGGCTACTTCCGTCCATGGGCAATCCAATCGTTAGGTTCTGTTTACTACTCCTAGCGGATGCTGGGGGGCGGTGGCAAACAAGGGAATACCAAGCGTGTGGCGTCTGACCATTTTTATGCTGATGGTGTGTGGTAATGCCTGGGCTGCGGAAGAGCGGCCGCCGCTGGCCGGGGTGCAAAACTGGCTGTTGTTGCTCAACAACGATTTGGAGGTGCCTGTCGCGGCACAGATTGCTGGCTCCGCTCATGATTTGGTGGTGATCGATCATGTGTCATCGCAGCCGGGCTTTGCTGCGGACAAAAGTTTCACTGTGGTCCGGCAGTTGAAGCTACGTCCCGATGGTGGGCGGCGGCTGGTGATTGCCTATCTCAATGTTGGCCAGGCGGAGAGTTACCGCACCTATTGGAAAAAAGGCTGGCGGATCGGCAAGCCGTCGTGGATTCTGGGGACTGACCCTGATGGCTGGCAGGACAATTATCCCGTCGCGTACTGGTCGAAGGCGTGGAAGGCGTTGATTGCCGGAGAAGGGGGCTTGCTTGCCTCCATCCAGCAGGCGGGGTTTGATGGCGTTTATCTGGATTGGATCGGTGGTTTTGAAGACAGCAATGTCTTGGCCAAAGCCAAACGTGAAGGTGTCGATGCCCGCGCGGAAATGGTGGCTTGGGTGCGCGAGATTTCCCGCACCGCCAAAGCGCGCGATCCGGGATTTCTGATCATTGCCCAGAATGCGGCGCCGCTGCTTTCCGATGCTGGCTATGTGGATGCCATAGATGCTGTTGCGCACGAAGACATCTGGTTCACGGGGGCCGATAGTGGTCCGCAAGGGGACTGTCCGGTGCCTCGCACGCAGACGGAGGTTGGATCGTCTGCATTTCTTGCAAGCTTGAACGGGCCGTGCCGCAAGGCTTATGGGCGCGATGCGGCGAATGCCATGCACTTTGCCGGCGAGGCGGTGATTGTGCCGATGCTTCAAGGTGCGCAGGCTAGGGGTAAAACGGTTTTCACCGTCGACTACGCGACGGAGTCACGTAACGTGGCGCTGATTATGTCGACCAGCCGGGCCTTGGGATTTGTGCCATTTGCGAGCGCCAGGTTGCTCAAGAATTACGTCGAGCCGAACTGACCGGATTCACGCGGCTTGCGGCTTGCCTTTGGTTGGCCGCGAGCGCTGGCCTTGTGAAATCGGTTTGATGTGGATGCGCTCGTCTTCGTTCAGTAATGGGCGGTTGGTGGCAATCAATCGCTCTGCCAGATCGCGGCGCGTGGTGGCGTCCGCGAACAGTTGCATGATGTGAATGTCAGTTGCCCCAGATAACAGCGCATCGGCGGCAATCTCATTGAACGAGAGGCGGGTGCATAGGTTTGCACTTTCGCCGATATAGATGGCCTGCCAATCCGTGTTCACCCGGCGGGCGTAAATGAAGATGCCCGCCTTGCGTGGTGCCGTCTCTCCGATCCCCATAATGTTGAAGCGGATCAGTTGTGGCCCGTCGATGCCGACCAGGCTCAGGGGCCAAGCGTGTGAATTTACCATTTCAGGTTGCTGTTCGAAGTTGCTGCGCGTGGCAGCGGACAAAAATTTGTGGAGGAATGGTATCGGCATTGATTTCCCACCATTTCCGGCCTGCTTTCAGTGTCGGCCTGATGCTGCTTTGCTTGAATCCACAATCGAATCGGCCTCGACAGGATAACCAAACTAAGTTCTTTCGTCAGGAGATTTACGGGGTCCTACTGCATCTAGTGGATGTGCCGAATCAGATACATAGAAATGCCAAAATTTCAGTCGACTGCAAATTGAAAAAGGAATTCGCTTATGTGATGCTCTGCCGCAACGAATGGGGGGTCTCCGAAAAGCCAACAATAGTGGCGCGGAGACCGGGGCTTTGTTTCCCGGGTGGGTTGTTTTCATGCGTGATGTGCTCGCTGTTGCTGGCGTGATCGTCTTGGCTTTGTGCCTGGGCGTTGCTTCAGCGTATTTAAGTGTGGATCTTACACC
>JANPDD010000039.1:0-4911 GCA_031431295.1 Hyphomicrobiales bacterium
CGAATTGGTAACCGCTCACCTATCTATGGTGGCCAGCAACCCCATCTGATTCCCCAAATCGTACCCGGAGCCTCCATGTCGATTCTCAATGCCAATACGCCCACCGCCGCTTTCTGGCCATCCGTCATCCAGCAGGAGGCCCGTGGCGAGCGGGTCTATGACCTGCCCAGCCGCCTCCTCCGTGAGCGCATCATTTTCGTGACCGGCCAGGTGGAGGACACCATGGCGGCGTCCATCTGCATGCAGTTGCTGTTTCTTGAGGCCGAAAACCCCAAGAAGGAAATCGCCATGTACATCAACTCGCCGGGTGGCGTGGTGACGTCTGGCCTGTCGATTTATGACACCATGCAGTTCATCCGCTGCCCCATCTCCACCATCGTCATGGGGCAGGCGGCGTCCATGGGGTCGCTTTTGGCCACGGCCGGAGCCAAGGGCCTGCGCTTTGCGCTGCCCCATGCCTCAATCATGGTGCACCAGCCCTCGGGTGGTTTCCAGGGCCAGGTGACGGACATTCTGATACACGCCAAGAATGTGGAAAACCTGAAGCGCCGGCTGAATGAGATTTACGTGAAGCACACGGGCCGCTCCATCAAGGAAATCGAGGAGGCGCTGGACCGCGACAACTTCCTCACCGCCGAGGAAGCCGTGAAATTTGGCCTGATCGACGAAGTGAAGGACAAGCGCCCGGCGACTGAAGAGGCGAAGTAAGGATCGATTGTGCGGCGACACCCCCTCAGTCCTTCGGACAGCTCCCCCAACAAGTTGGGGAGCGTAAAATCACCGCCCTCCCTCAGCTTTGCTGGGGGAGGTGGCCGACAGGCCGTAGGGGGTGGCTCCGCTCTCCATCTGGCCCCAGTCTTGCACAGCTCCCATGCGGCAAGGATTGGTTAACTTGCGGGCGCGCATGCTGGATTTGAGTCGCGTAATCGGTATAAAGTGGGACACTGGTTGAGGCCCGTCAGCGTATCTGAATGGCCCATGACGAAGCGCCGGGCGACCGGCGGTATCAAGGATTGAGAAATGAGCAAGGCTACCTCCGGCGACAACAAGAACACGCTCTACTGTTCCTTCTGCGGCAAAAGCCAGCATGAGGTGAGGAAGCTGATTGCCGGACCGACGGTTTTCATCTGCGATGAATGTGTGGAACTCTGCATGGATATCATCCGTGAGGAGAACAAGTCAGCACTTGTGAAGTCCAAGGACGGTGTGCCGACACCGCAGGAAATCCGCAAGGTTCTGGATGACTATGTCATCGGTCAGGACCATGCCAAGCGCGTGCTCTCCGTTGCCGTCCACAACCACTACAAGCGCCTCAACCACAGCGCCAAGGGCAATGATGTTGAACTGGCCAAGTCGAACATCCTTCTGGTCGGCCCCACGGGCTCCGGCAAGACTTTGCTGGCGCAGACGCTGGCCCGCATCCTCGATGTTCCCTTCACCATGGCCGATGCCACAACACTGACCGAGGCTGGTTATGTGGGCGAGGACGTGGAAAACATCATCCTCAAGCTGCTGCAGGCGTCTGACTACAATGTCGAGCGGGCGCAGCGCGGCATCGTTTACATCGACGAAATCGACAAGATCAGCCGCAAGTCTGACAACCCCTCGATCACCCGCGACGTATCGGGCGAAGGCGTGCAGCAGGCCCTGCTGAAGATCATGGAAGGGACTGTCGCCTCGGTGCCGCCCCAGGGCGGCCGCAAGCACCCGCAGCAGGAATTCCTGCAGGTGGACACCACCAACATCCTGTTCATCTGCGGCGGTGCCTTTGGCGGCCTTGAACGCATCATCAACCAGCGTTCCAAAGGGACGGGCATTGGCTTTGCGGCACAGGTCCGCTCGCCCGATGACCGCCGCACCGGTGCTGTGTTGCGCGAACTGGAACCGGAGGATTTGCTGCGCTTCGGCCTCATCCCGGAATTTGTGGGCCGCCTGCCGGTGACGGCAACCCTGGAAGACCTGGATGAAGGGGCCTTGGTGCAAATCCTGTCCGAGCCGAAGAACGCCATCGTCAAGCAATACCAGCGGCTGTTCGAGATGGAAGACGTGAAACTCTCCATTCCCGAGGAGGCCATGAAGGCCATTGCGCGCCGCGCCATCGAGCGGAAAACCGGCGCCCGCGGCCTGCGCTCCATCATGGAATCAATCCTGCTCGACACCATGTACGACCTGCCGGGCATGTCCGGCGTTGAGGAAGTGGTGATTTCCCGCGAAGTGGTCGAAGGGGACGCCAAGCCCCTGCTGATCTATTCGGACCGCGAGAAGCAGGCACCCGCCAAGATCGCCAACGTATCGGCCTGATGCTTTTGCGCCACGGCGGACTTGAACATTTGCCGCCGTGACGCCACATCCGTGATCTCATCGAGTGGCCGGGGCCAGAGGGGCCAAGGCTTAGCAAAAGCGGACACGCAATCCGCACAGGAACTGAAAATGGCAAAGAAGACCACGGAGAAATCGGCAGCTGACGGTGGGGAGGAAATCCTTCCTGTTTTGCCCTTGCGGGACATCGTTGTTTTTCCGCACATGATCGTGCCGCTGTTTGTCGGGCGCGAAAAGTCCATCAGGGCGCTGGAAGAGGTGATGCGCGAGGAAAAGCGCATCGTGCTCGTGGCCCAGCGCAATCCGGGCGACGATGACCCGGCCCGGGACGCGATATACGAAGTGGGCACACTTGCCCAGGTCATGCAACTCTTGAAGCTGCCGGACGGCACCGTGAAGGTGCTGGTGGAAGGGCTTGAACGCGCCCGGGTGAGGGAATTCACCGATCGCCAGGACTTTTTTGAGGCGCGCGTTACGGTGATGCCGAACCCGCCGGTCACGGACAAGGAAACCGAAGGCCTTGCCCGCTCGACTGCCGCGCAGTTCGAAAGCTACGTCAAGCTCAACAAGAAAGTGCCGCAGGAAGTGCTGGCCAACCTTGGCTCAATCACGGACTATGCCAAGCTGGCTGACACCATTGCCGCGCACCTCGCCATCAAGATTCCCGACAAGCAGGGCCTGCTTGAGCTGGACACGGTCGAAGCGCGCCTTGAGAAGGCCTTTGCCCTCATGGAAGGCGAGATTTCAGTCCTGCAAGTCGAAAAACGCATCCGCAGCCGCGTCAAGCGCCAGATGGAGAAGACCCAGCGCGAATACTATCTGAATGAGCAGATGAAGGCCATTCAGAAGGAACTTGGTGACGGCTCCGGCAATGGCGAAGAACGTGACGAGATGGGCGAACTCGACAAGCGCATCAAGGAAACGAAGTTCTCCAAGGAAGCGCGTGAGCGGGCGGAAGCGGAAATGAAGAAGCTCCGCCAGATGTCGCCCATGTCAGCCGAGGCCACGGTAGTGCGCAACTACCTGGACTGGCTCTTGAACATTCCGTGGGCCCAAAAGAGCAAGATCAAGACCGATCTGGAATTCGCCCAAAACATTCTCGATGCTGATCACTTCGGCCTGGACAAGGTGAAGGAACGCATTGTCGAGTACCTCGCCGTGCAAACCCGCACGCAAAAAATGCGCGGGCCCATCCTGTGCCTCGTTGGTCCTCCGGGTGTCGGCAAAACGTCGCTTGGCAAGTCGATTGCACGGGCCACGGGCCGTGAATTCGTGCGCATGTCGCTGGGCGGCGTGCGTGACGAAGCCGAAATCCGCGGCCACCGCCGCACCTACATCGGCTCCATGCCCGGCAAGGTCATCCAGTCGATGAAGAAGGCCAAGAAATCCAATCCCCTGTTCCTGCTCGACGAGATCGACAAGATGGGCATGGATTTCCGTGGCGATCCTTCAGCGGCGTTGCTTGAGGTTTTGGATCCGGAACAGAACTCGACCTTCATGGATCATTACCTCGAAGTCGAATACGACCTTTCGAACGTGATGTTTGTCACGACCTCGAACACGCTGAACATTCCGCCAGCACTCCTCGACCGCATGGAGATCATCCGCCTTGCGGGCTACACCGAGGACGAGAAAGCCGAGATTGCCAAGCGCCACCTCGTGCCCAAGGCCATGGAAAACCATGGGCTGGACAAGAAGGAATTTGAGATCACCGACGAGGCCATCCGCGAGATGATCCAGAAATACACCCGCGAGGCCGGTGTGCGCAATCTTGAGCGCGAAACCAACACACTTGCCCGCAAGGCCGTCAAGGATTTGATGACCGCCAAGAAGGGCAAGAGGATCAAGGTCACCGCCGACGTGGTGAATGACTATCTGGGCGTTCCGAAGTTCAAGCACGGCGAAGCCGAGAGCGAGGACCAGGTGGGTGTGGTGACCGGCCTTGCCTGGACCGAGGTGGGCGGCGAGTTACTGACCATTGAAGCCCTGATGATGGCGGGCAAGGGCAAGATGACGGTGACGGGCAATTTGCGCGATGTGATGAAGGAGTCGATTTCGGCCGCCTCATCCTACGTGCGCAGCCGTGCCCCATCCATCGGTGTCAAGCCGCCCTTGTTTGACCGCAAGGACATTCACGTGCATGTGCCGGAAGGGGCAACACCCAAGGATGGCCCGTCGGCCGGCATCGGCATGGCGACTGCGATCATCTCCGTGCTCACCGGCATTCCCGTCCGCAAGAACATTGCCATGACCGGCGAGATCACGCTGCGGGGCAGGGTGCTTCCCATCGGGGGCCTGAAGGAAAAGCTGCTGGCCGCGTTGCGCGGCGGCATCAAGACCGTCATGATTCCCGAAGAGAACGTCAAGGACCTGGCCGACATTCCGGACAATGTGAAGTCTGGCATGGAGATCATTCCCGTGGCCCACATGGACACGGTGATGCAACACGCCCTTGTGCGCCAGCCCAAGCCCATTGAATGGGATGAGTTGGCCGAGGAGGCAGCCGCCGCCGCCGCCCGCGCCAAGGGTGGCGTTGTGGACGGCGAGGGCGCAGTCACCCATTAAAGGTCGGAGCCACCCCCTCAGTCCTTC
>JANPDD010000040.1:0-5610 GCA_031431295.1 Hyphomicrobiales bacterium
GGTTCCGGTGGCCACTGGTCTTCTCTCGTGGCCCGCCATGCGCTCGCTATCGAAACCGACCATGAATTTCCTGCTGGCGCTCACGGTCGGCCTTTTGGCCTTCCTTCTGATTGATACAATCGGCGAAGGGCTGGAGGCGGCTGGCGAGACCATCGGGCGGCTGCGCGGGCCGGTTCTGTTCTGGGTGATGCTGGTGGTGACAACGCTCGTGCTGCTCGCCCTGGGCCGTGCCAAGGGTGTGGCGCCCGAGGGCTTGCGGCTTGCCACGTTTATAGCCCTCGGCATTGGCCTCCACAATTTTGGCGAGGGGCTGGCCGTGGGTGCGGCTTTGGCCACAGGGTCTGCAGCCCTTGCCACATTCCTGGTGATCGGCTTCACCATCCACAATGTCACCGAAGGCATCGGCATTGCCGCCCCACTGGCGGATGAGCGGCCAAGGCTGCTCGACTTTGCAGGGCTTGCAGCTCTGGCAGGATTACCGGCAATCCTCGGCGTCTTGCTCGGCACGCAAGCGGTCAGTCCTTTGTGGATTGCCGTTTGTTTTGGTGTAGGGGCAGGGGCCATATTGCAGGTGATCATCGAGGTTGGGGCCTTGATCCTGCGCCGGTCGGGACCAGAATCAGGACTGGGGCAATGGCTGTCGCCACCCGTTGCAGCCGGCATCAGTGCAGGCCTTGGCATCATGTATGTGACGGCGTTGCTGGTGTAGTTCCACTTCTTGCAGACTCTGGCGGGTTCCCTTATGCGCTCGCCATGCACGACCAGATCCTCATCATCGACTTCGGTTCGCAAGTCACCCAGCTCATCGCCCGGCGGGTGCGCGAGATGGGGGTCTATTCTGAGGTTGTGCCGTTTCAAAATGCCGAGGCTGCATTCGCGCGCATGAAGCCGCGCGCCGTTATTCTTTCGGGCGGGCCAGCATCGCCAACCGAAGCGGGATCTCCCCGTGCGCCGCAATCGATTTTCGAGGCAGGGATTCCGGTGCTTGGCATTTGCTATGGGCAGATGCTGCTGGCCGCGCAACTTGGCGGGGCGGTCGAAAGCGGCCACGCCAGAGAATTTGGCCGGGCCGAAGTTGCGGTCAAATCGGCATCGGCGTTGTTTCAAGGCGTGTGGGAGAGTGCCGCCAAACATACCGTGTGGATGAGCCACGGTGACCGCATCACCAAATTGCCGCTTGGTTTTGAGGTCAAAGGGGTTTCGGAAAACGCACCCTTCGCGGTCATTGAAGATGCGGTTCGCAAATTCTACGGCCTGATGTTCCACCCGGAGGTGGTGCACACGCCCGATGGCGCGGCGCTCCTCAAAAATTTCGTTGTCAACATCGCGGGCTGCCAGGGCGACTGGACGATGAAGGCGTTTCGCGCCGAGGCAGTGGCGCGCATCCGGGCGCAGGTGGGCAAGGGCAGAGTTTTGTGCGGGTTATCGGGTGGCGTGGACTCATCCGTTGCGGCGTTGTTGATCCACGAGGCGGTGGGCGATCAGCTCACCTGTGTTCTCGTTGATCATGGATTGATGCGGCAGAACGAGGCAGCGGACGTGGTCGCCATGTTCCGTGAACACTATAATTTGTCGCTGGTGCATGTGGATGCGGCAGACGAATTCATTGGCGCGCTGGAGGGCGAGGCGGATCCCGAGAAGAAGCGCAAGACCATCGGGCGACTTTTCATTGAAGTGTTCGAGCGCGAGGCGAAGAAAATCGGCGGTGCCGATTTTCTGGCGCAGGGCACGCTCTATCCCGACGTGATTGAAAGCGTGTCCTTCACCGGAGGCCCATCGGTCACCATCAAGTCGCACCACAATGTGGGTGGCCTGCCGGAGCGCATGAACATGAAGCTGGTGGAACCCTTGCGCGAACTGTTCAAGGATGAAGTGAGAAAATTGGGCCATGAGCTTGGCCTTCCGCAGACATTTGTGGGCCGTCATCCGTTTCCGGGGCCGGGACTGGCGATCCGTTTGCCGGGTGGTGTCACCCGCGAGAAGCTCGACATCCTGCGCAAGGCCGATGCCATCTATCTCGACGAAATCCGCAAGGCCGGGCTTTATGACGTGATCTGGCAGGCCTTTGCCGTCCTCACCGACGTGCAGACCGTGGGCGTCATGGGGGATGGCCGCACCTATGACCGCGTGCTGGCGTTGCGCGCCGTCACCTCGGTTGATGGCATGACTGCGGATTTCCACCCCTTCGACATGGCCTTCCTCGGCCGAACCGCAACCCGCATCATCAATGAAGTGAAGGGTGTGTCCCGCGTGGTCTATGATGTGACGTCCAAACCACCGGGAACGATCGAGTGGGAGTAGGTGGCAAGCGCTCGCGTCATCAAATAATTAGTATTGACTAATTGATTAGTATGAGCTAATGTATCTGCATGATGCAGATGACTGCCGTCGATACCGTGATGCGCACCCTTGCCGATCCCACCCGGCGGGCCGTGTTCGAGCGTGTTGTCAGATCTGACGAGATTTCCGTCGTTGAACTAACGCGCGGCAGCGGGGTCACCCAGGGCGCCATCTCCCAGCACCTCAAGTCATTGAAGCTGGCAGGCCTTGTCGTCGAGCGGCCCGAAGGCCGCAACGTCTATTACCGCGCCCAGCCCAAGGGCCTTGAACCGCTCGTTGATTGGATGAGCCACTATGGCGAATTCTGGCGCGGGCGCTTTGCAAATCTCAGAACATTGTTGAAGGAAATCGATCCATGACCGACGCCGCATTGCAGCCCGATACGCAGGACATCGTGGTTGACGAGGTCTTCCCGCATATGCCCAGTGCCATCTGGAAAGTTTTGACGTCTGGCGAATTGATCAATCGATGGCTGATGGTGCAGAAAGGATTTGAGCCCGTGGAGAGGAGCCACTTCAGTTTCCAGACACCGCCGGATGGCGAATGGGATGGTGTCATCCATTGCCAAGTGCTGGAAGTCGTAGCGAACGAACGCCTCGTCTATTCGTGGAAAAGCGGGCATGAAAGCCATGCGGGCTACGTGTCACGGTTGGATACAGTCGTCACCTGGACTCTCACCAGAAACGAGGGCGGCACAAGGCTTCGCCTCGTGCACTCCGGTTTCATCATGGCAACAAACATGTCCATCTTCAAAAACGTGAGCGCTGGATGGTCGAAGGTCGTGTCGAAGTTGATTGCCATCGTGGCGGAAGTCGGCGCAACGGTGGGAGAAAAGCCATGAGCGAAACCCACACTGGCGGATGTGCCTGCGGTACGATCCGCTATGAAATTCCTGGCGAACCAATTTTTATGAACGAATGCCAATGCCGCGACTGTCAGCGGAAGAGCGGCACCGGGCACGGATCGTACCTGACTTTCCGTGGCAAGAAGGGCGTGAAACTCAAAGGTGAGGCGAAGCATTGGGACATCATTGGTGACAGCGGCAATGTGAAGACCCGAGCCTTCTGCCCAAGCTGCGGGTCACCGGTCTATATGACGTTTGCGGCGATGCCTGACCTGTTCACAATTCATGCAGGCAGTCTCGATGATCCCGGCCGCTACAAGCCGCAGGCGGTGACGTACACCGTGCGCGGACATGCCTGGGACCACCTCGATCCAGCCTTGCCGAAATTCGAGAGGATGCCGCCGCGTTGAAATTCCGTCCCGCGCGTGATGTGACATCGAGGCACCGGGGAAAGCCGGAGGAAGTTGGCCCCTTCCGCCTGACGCAAATCCCTGATAGCGTCTGCAGTTGGGGGCATTGAGTCCGGAGGACTTGGGCCATGATGCGGAACATCAGCAAGACGCTGCTTCGGGCAGCGCGATTTGTTGCGGTTTGTGCAAGCCTCTGGTTTGTTCTGGCCATTGCGCCCCAGTCATCGCAAGTCTCCTTTGCCCAAGACGCAAGCAAGATGTGTTTCCCGCAGGCCAACCAATGTGGCTGTGCCACCTGTGGCTGCGGTGATACCGGACGGCCAACATGCCCACCGGGCTCCAGCCTCTATGATGATTATTGCCTGCCTGATTGCCCGGGCGATTTCATCCGCTATCCCGGCCAACCCGGTCTTTGCACGCCACCGTGTCAACATGGCTGCCCGGAAGGCTACGACCAGGTGCCATTGCCGCAATGCCCGGATAACTATGTGCGCGATCTGCGCGATCCGAACCTCTGCGTTCCCGATTATGACCGCATCCGCAACAACGACAATTGCGCGCCCGGCCAGACCTATTCCTCAAGCACGGGCCAGTGTGAATATGATTGCCTCGAAGGCTATTATCTCGACGGCCAAGGCCAGTGTCAGTTCGACTATGACCGTGCCTGCAACGACGGATACACCAGGGACTTGCGCAGCGGCAAATGCGTGCCGGAGGGAATCTGGCCCCCGGATTATGAGTGGATTTGCCTGCCGACCTGCCCGCAAGGCACCTATCGCGACATGCGCTATCCCACGCGCTGCCTGCCGCCGCCGCCGGATTGCGACGATGGGTACACGTTGGACAATGGCCGCTGCATACCCGTGTGCGAAGACGGAACACAGCGCGACCGCTATGGCTATTGTGTGCCGCAGACATGCCCAGACGGGAAATATCCGACCCTCCGCGGCCAGTGCCGCGACCCGGAATGCCCGCGGGGCTATCAGCGCGATGACTTCGGCAATTGCCAGCCCCCCGATGAAGGCTGCAAGGAAGGTACCACCTTCTTCAACGGCCAGTGCATGCCCGATTGAGGCGATGACGAGCAACGTGACGAGAATGGCCGTTGTGTGCCAGTTGATCGCGGCTGCAAGAAGGGCCTCGAGGAGGTCAACGGTCAATGCGTCGAGATTTGCAACCGTGGTGAAAAGCGCAATGCCATTGGCCGTTGTGTGCCGGAGCGCCAGGGCTGCCGCCAGGGCACGGAAGCCTTCCAAGGCAAGTGTCTGGACATTTGCGAAAAGGGGACCAGGCGCAACCGTGATGGCCGCTGTGTGGACATTGAAGTGAAGTGCAGGGATGGTTTCTTCAAGTCGAAGAATGGCAACTGCATCAGAATTCTGCGCCCACTCATCTGCGAAAAGGGCTTCCGTCCCGATGGGCAGGGTGGCTGCATCCGCATCATCACCCTCGTTCCACAACTCTGCCCGGACAATTTGGTTTACAACAAGCGGACCAAGCAGTGTGAACGCCGCCGCCTGCAGCCCATCGATCCGGATAATGGCGGCGACGACGGGGAATTTGTCCCGCCAAACATCCAGGGCGGAAAGTCGGGCATCCAGCTCAACCCTGACGTGTTGCAACAACTGATCCCCTTGAAGCGGCAACGCCTGCAAACCAACCAGCAGGAAGATTGCCCGAAGGGGTTTAGCAAAGACGACAATGGCGTGTGTGTGGAAGGATAGGTTCGGAGAGGGTTGGTCGTTGGCCAATCGTTGAGCAAATTTTCAGCCAATCTTGGATTTCTGTGGACCGAGTTGCCCCTGCCGCTGGCAATCCGCGCCGCGAAGGCAGCCGGGTTTGCTGCGGTTGAGTGCCACTGGCCCTACGACGTGCCGGTGCATGAGGTCAAAAACGCGCTGGCCGAGACTGAACTTCCACTGCTGGCCCCCAATACAAGGCGCGGAAATGGTGCGGCGGGGGAGATTGGTCTTGCCGCACTTCCCGGACGTGAGGCCGAAGCACGGCAAACCATTG
>JANPDD010000041.1:0-10650 GCA_031431295.1 Hyphomicrobiales bacterium
AGCGCGCCGCCCGTCTGCGAAGATCAAGGGAATAGTACTTGCTCATCCATGCCAGCCTCCAATCCAGCCGACATCTTGAATCACAAAGAAGATGATTTGGGAATCCCACTTCGATTCAAACAAGCAAGATCGTGCTCTAGCGCATCGGACGAGCAAATGGAATCATTTGCGAAGTGAAAGATGCACCAGATTCAAAGTGGTAGAGCAGCTTGTCGACGGTCAATTGACCGTCGGCTGCTCTAGCGTTTTCTCATTTCGAATTCAGCGACCTTTGCCTTGAGTTCATCATGTGCCGCAGCACCAACACCTGCCACGGCTTCGATGGCTGCCGCCGCGTCTTCGTCTTCCGCCGCGTTCACCATGATTTTTGCGGCAGCCGTGGCAAAACTGCCGCGGGCGGCAATCCGGGTTGCCAGATTGAGAGCTGCCTCGCGGGACTTTCCTTTGCCAACGACCTCGTCAACGAGGCCCTGCTGCAGGGCTTGTGTAGCGTCCAGCACTTCGCCGGCAATCGCCATGCGGCGCACGATTTGTGAACCAAAGCGGCGCACGGCACGCTGTGTGCCTGACCAGCCAGGTATGATGCCGATGCCCGTTTCCGGCAGGCCGAGCTTGATATGGTCTTCGGCAATGCGAAAATCGGCGCAGGCCGCAAGTTCCAGGCCGCCGCCCAACGCATGGCCATTGAGCGCGGCGATGAGGGGTTGACGCATGCGGGTCAGCGCGTCGAATGCCCTGTGGCCGAGACGCACCCAGGAGAGGCCAAATTCGTGGGGGCTCAATTTCGACCATGCTGCAATGTCACCGCCCGCGCAAAAGGACTTGTCGCCCGCGCCCGTGATGATGCAGGCGCGAAGGTCTTTGTCCGCGTCCACTTCATGCGCCATTTGCTCCAGTGCCAAAATCATGTCGGCATCGAGCGCGTTGAGCTTTTCGGGGCGCTGCAAGGTGATCACGGCCGTTGTGCCGTCGCGGGTGAGGGAAAGGCGTGTGTCGGCCATCAGATTTCAAGTCCCATCTTTTCAGGCCGGAACAGCCTCGCATCCATGGTTTTCAGTTCAGGAGACACGGTCAATGGAAATTCCGCCTGATCGAGAATGTTGGCCTGGAGGTCTGCGCCAGGCGCAATCTCCGTCACCACCAGTCCTGCAGGCGTGAGTTTCAAGACGCAGCGCTCTGTAATATAAGTCACGTCCTGGCCTTGCGCCTTTGCCCGGCGGCCGGAGAAACTCGTGTGTTCCACCTGCTGCACCAGTTTTTTCACCTTGCCCTCTTTCCCGAACAGCAGCCTGCCGTCGCGCACGTCCATTTTCGCCCCGGCATTGAAATATCCGGAATAGACAATACGCTTGGCGCGCGCCGTGATGTCAACAAACCCACCGGCACCCGCCGTGACATGGGGCCTTGCCGAAAGCCACGAGACATTGACCGAGCCTTCCATGTCAATCTGCAGAAACGAGAGGAGCGAGCAGTCAAATCCCCCCGCCTGGAAATATGTGAACTGGTGGGCGGACGGCACAAATGCCTCGGCATTGGCAGCGCAGCCGAACTGGAAGTCCAGCAACGGAATGCCGCCTACTGCCCCCTGCTCGATCACCCAGGTGGCCTTGCCGTGCTGGCCCTCCTCCAGGAAAATGCGCGGCACGTTTGCCGAAACGCCAAAGCCCAAGTTGACATTCCAGCCCGTCCGGATTTCCTGCGCCACGCGCCGGGCGATCACCTTTCCGGTGCCGAATTCCATGGCGTCAAAGGACGAGAGCGGCACAATCTCCTCGCCTGAGATCGCCGGGTCATAGGGTGTTTGCGTGGTTTGCCATTGCTCGGGTGCTGCCACGACCACATCGACAAGCGTTGACGGAACATGGACCTGATGGGGCCTGAGTTCACCCACCTTCACCACCCGCTTGACCTGGGCGATGACTTTTCCACCGCTGTTGTGGGCGGCAAGTGCGACTTCCATGGCGCCAAGATAAGCACCCTCCTGTTCAAAGGAGATATTGCCCTTTTCATCGGCAACACTGCCGCGGATGATTCCCACATCCGGCGCAATCGCCGGAAAGAACAACCAGTCTTCGCCCTCAAAGCTGATTTTGCGCACGATGGGAGCAGCGGCGGCCTTGGCGTTCATGGCGCAGCCCTGCTGGGCGGGATCGACAAACGTGTCGAGACCCACTTTGGTGATGACGCCGGGCCGTTTGGCGGCGGCCTCGCGGAGCATGTCGAAAACGATGCCTGATGGCACATTGTAGGCGGGAATTTCATTGGCGAGCAGCAGCTGCCAGACCAGCGGTGGTTGAGTCGACGATGGGCCGGAAGGATAGGAGCCCCCGATGATGCGGCCGAGCAGGCCCTTCTTCGCGATGTGGTCAACGCCTTTGATGCCGAACATGTCGCCTGCGGCAATGGGATGAATGGTGGTGATGTTGCGGGGATGCTGCACGCTGTCAAAGCGTTCGCCAATGGCCTTGAGGATGGCATCGGGGCAGTTGAGCCCGGATGATGAGTTGACAGCGACGACGGCCCCATCGGCAATCAATTTCACCGCGTCTGCGGCGGTTCTGACTTTCGACATCATTCACCTGTTGCCGCGGATCAGGTCGGCGGCCTTTTCAGCAATGGCAATCGTGGGGGCATTGGTATTGGATGAGACAACCGCCGGCATGATGGAACTGTCACAAATACGGAGGCTGCCAATGCCGCGCACCCGGCACTGGTCATCAACCACTGCCATGTCATCGGCACCCATTTTGCACGTGCCAACGGGGTGGTAGGACGAGCGGGCGTTGCCGCGCGCCGCCGCTTCATAGTCCTGGCGTGTCTTGACGTCCGGTCCCGGAAAGTGTTCGCGCGCCACAAACTTGCCCATGGAGCGCGTGCGCCCCACTTCCTGGGTGATTTTGATGCCCTCGATGTGCCGGTCGAGATCATAGGGTTCGGCAAAGGAATTGGGATCAATGATGGGTGCAGCCTTGGGATTGTTGCCTGCTAGCGTGACAGAACCGCGGGAGCGGGGCCTGGTGTGGTAGGAGTTGCAGGTTGCGCCATTGCCACCGGGCACGCTGCCCACGCCCTCTTCCACGCCTGCTCCCGCCAGAAAGTGAAATTGCAGGTCCGGCGTTTTTTCGCTGCGGTCACCCCACCAGAAGGCACCAGCCTCGACTATATTTGATGCCACGGGGCCGTCACGGAACATCAGGTATTGCAGTCCTGCCCATACCTGCCAGTGCGCCTTCTTGTATTTGTCATAGGAGTGCGGGCCGTTCAAAACCCAGGTCACATCGGTTGAAAAATGGTCATGCAGGTTTTGTCCCACGCCCGGCAGGTCGTGATGAACACCGAGATCCACGGATTTCAGATGCGCGGCAGGGCCAATGCCGGACAGCATCAGGAGTTTGGGCGAACCGATCGCACCTGCCGTGACAATGGTTTCCGACGCCGCCTCGATCCGCCGCTGGGCACCCTTGTCAATGACGTCGACGCCGACAGCACGGCTGCCTTCAAGGGCAATGCGCGTCACAAAAAGGTCGGTGCGGACCGTGAGGTTCTGGCGCCGCAAGACCGGCCGCAGATAACCAACAGCGGCGCTGCAACGTTTGCCGTTCAATGTCGTCGTTTGGTAAAGTCCGGCACCCGCCTGCGAACCAGAATTGAAATCCGGATTGTACGGCATGCCGAAATCCATGCAGCCCTGGACGTAGGCAAGTGACATCCGGTTCGGAGATTTGGGGTCGGAAACGCCAAGTGGTCCGTCAGCGCCGTGATCCGTGCCGCCAAGTCTCGTGTTGCCTTCGGACTTGATGAAGTAGGGCTTCAGGCTGTTCCAGTTCCAGCCCCTGCAGCCATGACCGCGTTCCCAGCCGTCATAGTCCTCGGGAATGCCCCGGGTATAGATTTCCGCGTTGATCGAAGACCCCCCGCCCAGCACCCGGGCCTGTGGATAAACTGCCGTGCGGTTGTTGGCGTGGCGCAATGGTGCTGTCTGGTAACCCCAGATCAAATTGCCGCTGGTCATTTTTGCAAAGCCCACAGGCATGTGGATCAAAGGGTTGGTGTCGCGGGGACCAGCCTCGATCAGCAGGACACGGCAGGCGCTGTTTTCCGACAGGCGGGCGGCCAGAACGCAGCCAGCGGATCCCCCGCCGACGATCACGTAGTCGAAACCCTCATTGTCCTTGCCTGTTGCCATGACCTCACTTATAAATAACCAGTTGGTTATTTCAAGGGGGCCGGTTGAGTACAACCCGAACCAGGCAGACACGTGATCCTGACGCCACGCAAAAGCGCATCCTGGCGGCGGCCAAGCACGAGTTTGCCAAGAAGGGACTGGGCGGCGGGCGCATTGATGAAATCGCCGCCCGTGCCAACAGCAACAAGCGCATGCTGTATCACTATTTCGGCAACAAGGAGGATCTTTTTACGCGGACCCTGGAAGATGCCTACGGCAGTTTCCGCGCCGCCGAGGAAGCACTGCAAATCGAGAAGGACGATCCGGTGACGGCGCTGCGCCGGCTGATGGGCTTTACGTTCGATTACTATCTTGCGAACCCGGAATTCATCACCCTCGTCAACAGCGAAAACCTGCATCGGGCGCGGCACATCAAGACATCTACCAATCTTGATGCGCTCAACAAGACGTTCGTGGCGCGCATGCAGGAACTGCTCCGCCGTGGCACCAAGGAAGGTGTCTTCCGAGAGGGTCTGGATGCCATCCAGGTTCTGATTACGGTCTCTGGCCTTGGGTTCCACTATCTCAACAACAGGCATACCGGCAACATTGTCTATGGCAGGAATCTCATGAGCAAAGAGGCACTGGCGCAACGTTCGGACTTCAATGTGCAAGCAATCCTGCGCATTGTCTGCACACCTGGCACGCTTGCCAGAATGAAAGACGTGTGACCATGGGACAGGTGCTGGTGACAGGTGCCCGGCAAGGCATTGGCAAGGCCATCGCCCTCGCCTTGGCGGCAGCCGACTATGACGTGGCCGTCACCGATGTCGCAATGTCGACGGAACTTGACGCAGTGGCAAGGCAGATCAGCGCCATGGGCATGAAGTCCGTGGCCATCGCCGCAAACATCGCAGACCTTTCAGACCACGAACGCTTGCTCGACGAAGCCACGGCTGTCCTTGGGCCGCTGACGACACTCGTGAACAACGCTGGTGTCTCGGTAACGTCGCGGGGAGACCTCTTGGATGTTTCGCCCGAGAGTTTTGATCGCTGCCTCGGCGTCAACACACGGGGTACGTTTTTCCTGACGCAGGCTTTCGCACGGCGGCTGCGTGATGTTCCCACCCACTGCCACCGCAGCATTGTCACCGTCACGTCGGCCAATGCCCAGGCAGTGTCCGTCACGCGGGGCGAATACTGCATTTCAAAAGCGGGTGCCTCCATGATGTCCAAACTCTTTGCGGCACGGCTTTCAGACGAAGATATTGGCGTCTACGAAATACAGCCGGGCTTTATTGAAACCGAAATGACGGCACCTTCCAAGGCGAAGTATGATGCCCTTATCGAAAACGGCCTCACGGTCATCAAGCGCTGGGGCCAGCCTTCCGACGTGGCGCGCATCGCCGTGACTTTGGCGTCTGGCCTTCTGCCCTACACCAGCGGGCAAGTTGTCCTTGCCGATGGCGGCCTCATGACGGTGAGGTACTGAGATGAAGATAAACCTGCCCGGCAGCAATGGCCGCATGACGCCTTACACGCTTGTGGGAACCCCTCTCAAGGCACAGGCCCCGAAAACGCCATTCAATCGCATCGCCTATGCGGCCGCCCATGTGGTGGCCAACCCGTATTCAAGGGGCAATCCCACATCGTCGCCCGCCATTGACTGGGAATGCACGTTGGCATTTCGGGACCATCTCTTGAACCAGGGCTTCGGCATCGCCGAGGCCATGGACACATCGCAACGCGGCATGGGGCTTGATTGGACAAAGGCCCATGAATTGATCCGCCGCTCGCTCAAGGCAGCGGGAAAACGTGCGTCCCTTGTTGCCTCCGGCGTGGGGACGGACCATCTCGAAGCAGATGCTGCCCGGTCACTTGACGATGTGGTTCGTGCCTACCTCATGCAGCTTCATGCCGTGCAGAGGTTGAATGGCCGGGTGATCCTCATGGCCAGCCGGGCGCTGGCGAGGCTTGCCAAAAAGCCTGATGACTACGCAAAGGTCTATGGCCGGGTGCTGGCGGAGGCTGACCAGCCCGTCATCCTGCATTGGTTGGGCGACATGTTTGATCCGGCACTCAAGGGCTATTGGGGCAGCGCTGAATTTCCGCGCACGATGGAAACGTGTCTTGATGTCATTTCCGCCAATGTCCGCAAGGTCGATGGCATCAAGATTTCACTGCTTGACGGCGCGAAGGAAGTGCAGTTCCGCCGCAGGCTTCCTGCACCCGTCAAGATGTACACGGGCGATGACTTCAACTATCCGGCCCTGATCAAGGGCGACAGTGAGGGATACTCCCATGCCCTGCTCGGCATCTTCGCGGCCATCGCCCCCGCAGCGTCGGCGGCACTCTCTGCCCTGGCGAAAGGTGATGGCAAAACCTACAAGAACCTCATGAAGCCCACGGTTCCCTTGTCGCGGCTGATCTTCCGTGCGCCGACGCAATACTACAAGACGGGAATTGTCTTTCTCGCCTGGCTCAATGGCCACCAGGACCACTTCATCATGGTCAACGGGGCGCAGAGTGCGCGCCCGCTTCCCGACTTCACGGAGATCTTCAAGCTTGCGGACAGGGCTGGCCTGCTCTCCAAACCCGACCTTGCCTTCCGCCGCATGAAACAGCTCATGGCCCTTTATGGCGCGTGACCTTTCGGACCTGTCGCTCTGCGCCATCAACACGGCAACGCTGGGTTTCCAGGCGCCGCTGGCAGATGTGATTGAGCATGTTGCGCGGGCGGGCTTTGGTGCCATTGCGCCCTGGCGGCGGGAAGTTGAGGGGGGCGATGTGCCGGCCATTTCCCGCCACATCAGAAACGCCGGCCTGAAAGTCACGGGCTACTGCCGCAGCCCCTACATTCCCGCCGCCACACGCGCGGCGTTTCGCACCAACGTGGAGGCCAACAGGCGCGCCATCGAGGACGCGGCGCTGCTGGGGGCGCAGAGTTTCGTCATGGTCGTGGGCAGTCTTCCGGCGGGTTCCAAAGGCCTTCCCGCCGCACGCGCCCAAGTGAAGGAAGCTGTGGCCGAACTCCTGGAGCATGGCCGCAAACTTGGTGTCAGGATCGCGCTTGAGCCGCTGCACCCGGTCTATGCCGCAGACCGGAGCTGTCTCACGCTCCTGTCGGAGGCGATTGACTGGTGTGACGAGATCGAGGGTGCCACCATTGACCCCTGGCTCGGCACTTGCATCGATGTCTACCACGTCTGGTGGGACCCCTCTGTCTTGCGTGACATTGCCAGGGCCGGTGCCGCCAATCGCATCTTCAACTTTCATGTCTGTGATTGGCTTCATCCCACCGCAGACGTCTTGAACGACAGGGGCATGATGGGCGATGGGATCATCGACATTCCCCCGCTGCGCGCCGCCGCCGAGGTTTCCGGCTATGCAGGGTTCATAGAGGTTGAAATTTTCTCCGCTGGGAACTGGTGGAAAAAACCAATGGCCGAAACACTGGCCGCCGCCGTGCAACGCCTGGCCAGTGCAACCTGACACGTCTGTGAAAATATCCGCTATGTCGAACACCCCGTCCTGGGGCATGGTGGGCGGCGAAAGGAACTGTCATGAATGCAAGCCCGACTGAGGCACTGAATGAAGCCTCTGTGACCCCCGTGGAATTCACCCAAGCCATGGGTGCTGCGGCCACAGGCGTTACCATTGTGACAACGGACGGCGTTGCCGGGCGCATGGGTCTCACGGTCAGTGCCTTGACTGCCGTTTCCGCCGAACCGCCGTTGCTGCTCGCTTGCCTGAACCGCAAGAATCCGTCGGTTGGCGCCATCACGCAGAACGGACGCTTCGCCGCCAATATCCTGGGCGATATGCAGCACGACGTGGCCCAGGTTTTCGCAGGCAGGCCCGTCGCGGGCGGACCCTATGATTTTTCGCGCCACGAATGGACGGAGGGCCGCTCCGGCGTGCCCTTGCTCAAGGGGGCCGCCGCCACGTTCGAATGCGAAATTGAATCGATCCACGATGCAGGAACCCATCGCATCTTCATCGGGCGCGTCACGGCGGTGGTGCGCGGTTCAGCGATGCCACTTCTCTATTCAAACCGCCGCTTCGGCCGCCTGGTCACACTGGAAACCGGCGGAGGCAATGTCGGAATTTCTGACCCTTCCGAGTCAATTGCAGACCCGTAAGAAGACATAACCAGAACAAACACTCCAATTGCGGTGCTGGCACCTCTCTGGCCCCTGCCCGCCCTTGGCAAATCAGTTGCAAGCGCGTTATCCCAAGCAGAAGTGATGCGGGACCGATTTATGTTGGTTGGCGTCGAGGTAGCGGCCCGCGACGCCGACGTGACGTGGATATCAATTTGCAAAAAACATTTATTCGCGAATGGTTTGCCAGAGACCGCAACCTGAGACTGACGTTTCCGGGCCTTCCCTCCGTGAAAATTTCCGAGACCGTGTTGCGCTGGCTCATTCTGGTGCTCACCGCGCTTTTTCTTCTGGCGCTTGCGGGCGCGCTCCTCAGCAAACTTGTCGAGTACCGCCGCAGCCACATTGCCGATCAAAGCAATCTTACCCTGCTTCACGCCAAGAATGCCGCGCAGGCCTTGCGCTTGCGTTCCGTCGATGAGCCGAGCATCGCCTTTGGTGATGAGCTTCTGCGCAGCAGCCTTGCTGCGGGGGCAACCGCCGAGGGCCGCATCTATGTGCTCGTCGATGGCGCAGGACTTGTTGCAGCCTCACAGCCTTCTGATTTCGTCGGCGTTGGCCAGCAGTTGACGCGTGTCATGCGGCCCGATTTTTTTACGCAAGTGCCGGTGAATGGATCGGTGCTGACGTCAACCGAAACAGCTGACGGCAGGCCCATCCATGTCGTTGCCCGCGATCTTGGGCGTCTGGGCGGCAGCCTCATTGTCTTGCAGGAAAACGCGGGCTTCCTCGGGCGCTGGAATGCCAATGCCAACCAGCTCGGGCTGTTGTTCGGTGTCACGCTGCTCATCCTCACCATGCTGGCGGGTTCGTTCCACTGGCAATCGGCAAAGGCGGCAGAAGCCGATGAAATGCTGTCGCTTGCCACCATGCGGCTCGACAAGGCGCTCGACGGCGGACAGTGCGGCTTGTGGGACTGGGACATTTCCACAGGCCGGATCTTCTGGTCGGCGTCAATGTTTGACATCCTTGGCATCAAGGGCAAGGGCGAAACGCTGGCCTATGGCGAGGTTGCCAATCTCATGCACCCTCTTGATCCGCCGCTCGATGAACTGACCGATGATCTCCTGAACAGGCGGCGCCATGAGTTCGACCATGAATTCCGCATGCGCCACGCCGGCGGACACTGGGTGTGGCTCCGGGCCCGCGCCGCGTTGGCACCTGGCCATCTGACAGGCGAATTGGACGAGCCGCATCTTGTGGGCATCGTTTTTGACATCACCCGGCAGAAGGAGCTCGACCGGATCAATGCGGCGGCCGAGGTGCGCCTCAAGGACGCCATTGAGAATATCTCGGAGGCCTTTGTTCTCTGGGACACGGAAAGCAGGCTCGTCATCTGCAACAGCAAGTACCAGCAGTTCCACTCCCTGCCCGCTTCGGTGTGCGTACCCGGAACACACTACAATGTTGTGGCGCAATCATCGCGTGAACCGGTGGTCAAGCAATATGTGCCGGGCCAGATCATTGACAAGTCGGGCGCACGCTCCGTCGAGGTTCAGTTGGCAGACAGCCGCTGGCTGCAGATCAACGAGCGGCGCACCAAGGATGGCGGCTTTGTTTCCGTTGGCACCGACATCACTGCGCTCAAGAAGCAGGAGGAAAACCTGCTGTCGTCGGAAAAAACCCTGATGGAGACGGTGCGGGACTTGCAGAAGGAGCGTCAAACCGCCGAGGAGCAATCCCAGCGCCTTGCCGAACTTGCCGACAAGTATGCATCCGAAAAGGCCCGCGCCGAGGCCGCAAACCGTTCCAAGTCAGAGTTTCTGGCCAACATGAGCCATGAACTGCGCACCCCGCTCAACGCCATCATCGGCTTCAGCGAAGTGATGACCAACGAGTTTTTTGGTCCGATCGGCACACCCAAATACATCGAATACGCCAATGACATCCGGCGCAGCGGCCAGTTCCTGCTGGATGTGATCAACGACATTCTCGACATGTCGAAAATCGAGGCCGGGCGCGTTGACCTGGAAATCGAGAGCATATCCTTGCCAGGCCTGGTTGAGGAAGTCATGCGGCTGGTGGGCGCGCGCGCCTACGAGGGCGGCATCAACGTCGTGCAGGATATGCAGGTCGGGACGAATTTCAAGGCCGACCGCCGTGCGCTGAAACAGGTGATGATCAACCTGCTTTCCAATGCCGTCAAATTCACGCCCGAAGGTGGCCTCGTCACGATTGCAGGCCGGACTGGCGAAAACCGGATCGCGTTTTCCATCACTGATACGGGCATTGGCATTCCGCAGCGCGATATCCAGAAGCTTGGCCGGCCCTTCGAGCAGGTTGAAAACCAGTTCACCAAAAGCAAGGGCGGCTCTGGTCTCG
>JANPDD010000042.1:0-11235 GCA_031431295.1 Hyphomicrobiales bacterium
GTGAAGTCTCCTGGCTTTCGGCTCGCTGTGGATGAAGTGGAAAAGTCGCTCTATCTCGCGGACATGGCGGTGGCCGAGCGTTATGCGGAACTGGTGCCGGACCGCAATGACGCCGAGCGGCTCCATGCCCTCATCCGCCACGAGCACAAACGCACCTCAAAAGTGGTGCTGGAGCTTTCCGGTGCAAAGCTTCTCTGCGAACGCTTCCACGGATTCCGCCGCCGCTTCGATCGCGTGCGGCCCATGGTCGATCAGGCCAACCTCTGGCAGGTGCAATTGCTGCAGCAGACCCGCAACGAAAAAGGCAAGGACGCCCTCAACATGCCGTTGCTGATGACCATGAATTGCGTGGCAGCAGGCCTGGGCTGGACCGGTTAGGGTTAATGCGATGGTTCCCGTTCATCGATAAATTGCAAGTGATTGACTTAACGCGGGCTTGACAGCCCCGCGCCAAAACATGGGCAAATCTGAGGTGGCCATTTCTGAGGCCGCACTGAGGGAGCAAGGCCCATGAAGTCGAACGTGAAAACGAAACTGTTTTATTCCCGCAGTGTTGCTGTTCTCGCGGCAGCCGCATTTCTCAGCGTCATGGTTGTACCCCAATTTGGCAGCAGCAGCGGCGGTGTCGCTTTTGCTGAAAAGGGCGGCAACGGTGGTGGCAATGGCGGCGGAAATGGCGGCGGTAACGGGAACGCTGGTGGCAACGGGAATGCTGGTGGCAATTCAAACTCGAACGGCAAGGCCGCAAGCACTGTTTCCAGCACTGCAAAAACCACTGGCAAGCTGACTGCCGCCGAAAAGAAGGCAATTCTCGCGGCGAAAAAACAGGAAGCCCGAGCAGCGAAGCTCAAGGCACAGCAACAAATCGTCTTAAAGGCCTATGCAGCCAAGACGGCCAAGGTGAAGGCTGAAAAAGCGCTGAAAGTGAAACTGGGCGCCCTGAACGCGGCCAATGCCTCGGCTCAGGCTTTTGCCAACGCCTCACCGAATTCCCGCGTCGGCAAAATCAGGGCCTATTATCTGGCGGACGTTGCAGCCGATGCCGCCCAGGTGAAGCTCACCGAACTCGGCACTGTGCTGACCACAAAGCAAGGGGAACTTGCGGCGGCTCAAGCTGCGGCCCAGGCGTTGCAGACCGTTTACAATACAGCCGTTGAAGCAACTGCTTTGGCCAAGGGCCTCTTTGATGCGGCTGTTGCCGATCCGCTTGCTGATCCCGCACTCAGGTTGGCGCTGGAGGCAGACTATATGAGCAAGCTTGCGGCTGAAACCATGCTGAAGTCGCAGTATGATTTGGCCGCCGACCTGACCGAGGAACAAGCGGCGGTTCTCGCGGCGCAGAACGCCGTGGACTTGGCCAAGCTCGAAGCAGAAACACTGGCCGCGGAAACGGAAAGCCTCCTTGCCATTGCAGCCAACAAGGAAGTGACACCTGAAATGCGCATCGCCTTGGACAAGTTGCTTGAGGGCAAGATTGTCGTGCCTGTGGTTGAGCCGGTGGTACCGCCCGTGGAGCCGGTTGTTGTTGAAGAGCCAGTCATCCCGGAAACGCCGGTGATTGAGCCGCTTGCTGGCCTCTGAAAACCTGTTCCCTGCGTGATTGAGAGCCCGTTCTGGAATTCCGGGCAGGAGTTCCGAACGGGCGCTTCGCGCTATTCAGCTGCTTCACAAACGGCAGAGAGTTTGTTGCCGTCAGGATCACGCACATAGCAGGCGTAAAAATGCGGATGGTAGGGCCTGAGGCCCGGTCCGCCTTCATCCTGGCCGCCGTTGGCGATGGCGGCGGCGTGAAAGTCCCTGACGGCCTGGCGTGAGGACGCCACGAGAGCCACCATGGTTCCGTTTCCCCACGTCGCTGGTGCTGCAAGGTAAGGTTTCGTCACATAGAAATAGCGTTGCCGCCCGGTCACCGGCGGCGGATTTTCACCATAGCCAATTTCAGTTTCTGTTTCAAAGCTGCGGGCCATGCCGAGCGTGGCCAACGCCGCATCATAGAATGCGCGTGACCGTGCGACATTATTTGTGCCAAGCGTCACATACAACAACATGGATCTAACCCTCTGATGGTCCCAAATGCGTGGTGCCGCGTTTCCGGGCCAGCACAAATTGCCGCTGCCGCTCGCGGTTGGAGGCTTTCTGCACGTCGCTGAGTGATCCCGCGCAGGAGGGACATGAAACACCCTCTTCATACATGGGCGATGCTCTTTCGTCTGCCGAAACCGGCATGAGGCAGCCATGGCAGATGCTGTGATCTGAAACCGCAAGCCCGTGTCGGACGGCCACCCGCTCGTCAAACACAAAACACGCGCCCTCCCACAGGCTTTCCGGCGGGGGGATATCCTCGAGGTATTTCAGGATTCCGCCCTTCAGGTGATAGACATTTTCGAAGCCTTCGTGCTTCATGAAGCTGGTCGCTTTTTCGCAGCGGATGCCGCCGGTGCAGAACATGGCGACTTTCCGGTGCTTGTGTGTGGCAAGCTCACGTCTGGCAAACCCCGGAAACTCCGAAAAACAACCCGTACCCGGATCAATGGCGCCCCGGAAACTGCCAATGCGGTGCTCGTAGGCATTGCGGGTGTCAACGACGATCGTGTCCGGATCGCTGATCAGGTCGTTCCACGCCTTGGCGTCAACATATTCTCCGACCAACTCGTGCGGTTTTGCATAGACGGGTCCGATTGAAACGATCTCCTTTTTCAGCCGCACCTTCAGGCGCTTGAATGGCATGGCAGGGGCCGTTGAAAACTTTGCCTCAAGGGTGCCGCAGCCAGAAACAGCCTCGATTTCCCGCAAGGCACCGGCCATCTGGCCAGTGGCAACGGCAATCGTTCCATTGATGCCCTCATCAGCCAAGAGGATAGAGCCCCTTGCACCAAGGGCTTTCAATGCAATCTTAAGTTGTAGTTGAACGCTCGCAAAAGTGGGTAAGCTGTAAAACTTGTAAAAGGCCGCGACGGAAACTTGCATGGCCATGCCATAATCCCGGCAACTAGCTCTTGCAACCGGGCCTGTTTCTGTCGTTAAAATATTCGCACTGACGACAAGAAAATCCACAATAAACAATTCGGGAGAGAAAATGATGACGACAACAACGAGACGCGTACTCTTGCTTGCTGCGGCAACTGTCGCACTGGCGATGCCAGCATCGGCGGCCAACATGATCGGCAACTGTGAATTGACAGGTGAGAAGGGCTCCATCCCCATAGCCAGTCCGGCCATCGCCGGCCAATTTACAATTCTGGCGTCACTTCCCGGGCCGATCTGGTGGAATGGCGACACGCCAGAAACCGTCAAGGACGGCATGGAGTATTGCCTGGCGGCCGAAATCGCCTGGCGCGCCGGCTACGACAAGATGGAGCTGGCCAACACGTCGTGGGAGGCGTTCATCGGAAACCAGGCAACGAGCTATGATGTCGGATTCGCACAGACCACCATCACCGAGGATCGCAAGAAGGTTTTCGATTTCACAACGTCCTATTTCAATTCTGATATTGGCGTTCTTGCGGTGGCAGACCTCAACGTTGATGAGAAATCAGTCAAGACCGTGAAAGTCGGCATTCAGCAGGGCACGACCGGCTACACTTTTGCGACGGAGACTTTGGGAGTTGCGGACCCACAGGTCTACGGCGAACAATCCGACATGCTGACAGCCTTGCGGGCGGGCCAGATTGATGTCGCAATTACGGATACGGCCATTACCCTTGCCGAGGAAGCGTCCTCTGGCGGCAAGTTCAAGGTTGTGGGCCAGTACAAGACGGGCGAGGCCTATGGCGGCATCATGCAAAAGGGCAATGCCAACAACGAGACTGTCAGCAAGATCATCCAGGCGATGATCGACGATGGCACGATCGCCAAGCTGGGTGCCAAATATCTTGCAGCCGGATGGGGCAAGGACCCCGCCAGCATTCCCTATTTCAACCCTTAAGTCCAAGCGGGGCTGTCCGTAGGGGCAGCCCCGCGACTGATCTGTCTAGAGCAACGGGCGAGCAAGTGGAATCACTTGCGAAGCGAAAGTTGCTCCAGATTCAATATGTTACAGCAACTTGTCTGCGTTCAATTGAACGCAGGTTGCTGTAGAAGTTCAGCGCCGGGCGAAATCCCGCGCCGGAGTGACGGCAATTCATGATCCCTAAGAATTCCCACCTCCCAAAACCCGCTGAGCCCTTGGCCATTGCGGCACTGGTTTTTGCCGCCGTGTGCCTGCTGGCGGCAGTGGCGACGACTTCACTTTTGCGCAATTCCATCGCGGCGCTTGATGCAAGTTCGTTGATCCAGGAGATTGTCTACTGGCTTGTCATTGCTGTCACCGCCCTGCTTTTCCGGCCAGCACTGAAGGGCTGGAAACTGGCCCGTGCGGCCACGGCGGCGCGGTTGCGTGGTGATGCCGTTGAAACCCGCATTGCCACGGCCGCCGCGCGCGAGAAATCGCAAATCACAATCGGGCGAGGAATTTTTTCTCTGCTGATTTTCTTCTCATTCGCTTTCGTCTTCATGAACGATACAGCCGTCGGCAAGACATTTTTCCTCTTGCCGCTGATCCAGCAAAAATGGTGGCTGGTGTTCATCAAATTCGTTTCGGTCAACATCTTTGTCTTTGTCGTCGCGGAAATCCTGGTGCTGGTCTGGGGACTGGGCGTGGCCCTGGCCCGCCTGATGCCCGGACCGGCAGGACAGCCGATCCGCGCCTTGGCGACCTTCTACTGCGATGTCTTTCGCGGGCTGCCGGGTATCGTGACCCTTTACCTCATCGGTTTCGGCGTTCCCACGAGCGGGCTTCCCGATCTAGTTTTTCCTTATGTCTACGACCTTTTTGTCGACACCTCCGTCATGTCACCGCAACAATTGCGCGATGCAACGCGGATACCCGTGGTCTATTGGTGCATTCTGGCGCTCACGCTGACCTATGGCGCCTACGTGGCTGAGGTCTATCGCGCCGGCATCGAGAGTGTGCACTGGAGCCAGGTTTCGGCAGCCCGTTCGCTTGGCCTGTCATACATGCAGACCATGCGCTACGTGGTCGTGCCGCAGGCCCTGCGCCGCATCATGGCACCCTTGCTCAATGACTTTATCGGCCTGCAAAAGGACACGGCACTGGTGCAAGTGGTGGGTCTCATCGATGGCTTCAGCCAGGCCCGCATCATCTCGTCCAATGCCTTCAACCTTTCGGCTGTGACGGTGGTGGCGGTGTTGTTTGTTTTGGTCACCATTCCGCAGGCGCGCTTGGTTGACTATCTCGTGGAGCGCGACGCCCGCCGCATGAAAGCGGGAGGCGTGTGATGGCTTTTCTGGAAATGATTGACGTTGAGAAGAACTTTGGCCCCATCAAGGTGTTGCGCGGCGTCAACTTGCAGGCCGAAGAACACCAGGTGATTTGCCTGATCGGACCATCGGGCTGCGGCAAGTCCACGCTGCTGCGCTGCATCAATCAGTTGGAGGACATCCAGGGCGGCGAAATCCGCCTTGAGGGCGACCGCGTGTCCGGCCCCGGTGTCGATGTGGATCTGTTGCGTCAGCGGGTCGGTATTGTTTTCCAAAGCTTCAATCTCTTCCCGCACATGACTGTGATGGAAAATGTGACGCTGGCGCCCATCAAAGTGTTGAAGGAGGCAAGGGCCGAGGCCGAAGAAAAGGCCATGGCGCTGCTCAAACGCATTGGCATGGAAGACAAGGCCAGGGAATATCCAGACCGTCTGTCCGGCGGCCAGCAGCAGCGTGTGGCCATTGTCCGGGCGCTGGCGATGGAGCCGCACCTGATGCTCCTCGACGAGATCACCTCGGCGCTGGACCCGGAGCTGGTTTCGGAAGTCTTGAATATCGTGCGCGATCTGGCGAAGCAGGGTATGACGATGCTGCTGGCAACCCATGAAATGGGTTTTGCCCGCGAGGTGGCGTCCAAGGTGTGTTTTCTCTACCAAGGTGTGGTGCACGAAGAAGGGCCGCCGGAACAGATATTCGCCGATCCCAAAAAGGAACGGACGTGGGACTTTTTGAGCAGTATAATTAAAGCCGGTAGGCTCTGATCAGCTGTGGGATTGGAACACGCGGCTTGAACCATCCTTGCCGAACAGAACCACGTCAAAGGCTTCTCCGGTGCCGTCAACATCCATGCCTGGAGAACCCATGGGCATCCCAGGAACGGCAAGACCGGCTCCTTCAGGCTTCTCTGCCAGCAGGCGCTTGATGTCATCAGGCGGCACATGGCCCGAAATGACATAGCCATCAATCAGGCCGGCGTGGCAGCCACGCAGTTCCGGGGGAACGTTCATGGATTGCTGCATGCCATCAAGATTGTCCGTATCCCGCAGGTCGACTGGCAATCCGGCAGACCCCATCAACTGGCTCCACTTGTGGCAGCAAACACAACCCGGTGTCCGGTAGAACACCGGCAATTGAGATGCATAAGACCAAGAGGGCAGGACAAGAGCGGTTGCCGAGGCGATCAGTTCCCGTCTGGAGAGGTTTTTCATGATGTGGTTTCCAATTTATGACTGCCAGCAGCCTATCCGTTCAGGGGCCAGCGGCCAAATCACAAGTTGGTTTCGTTCATCTGCGGTTCAGGCTTGTGGCGAAGGCGGCACATTCCCCCCATAAATTTGCCCCATCCTCCCCATAGTTGCACAAGCGAGCGGGGACGGCCCAGAATGCCACCCGAATCGGAATGAAACGGCGAAATGGAGAACGGCATGTTGAATTTGATGGGGCCCAAGGGCCTTTTGAGCGTGAGTGCATTGGCCCTGGCCCTGGCGTCAGGTCTTGCCATGGCGCAGAACAATACCGGGGCAACAGAAACTCCGGCGGTGGATGGCCAGACTGTGGTACTGCCCGCAGAAATCCTGGCGCTGCTCAGCGATCTACGTCGGCTTTCCGAGCTTTCACCGGCAGAACTGCGCGACCGCGCCCGCGCCGCCCGTGGCTTTGCCAAGCAGCAGGGATTGCCGGATGATGTTCGCGCCCAGTTGCAGGATATCGCCCAGGCGGCCCGCGCTGAACTTGACGCGCGCAGCGGCGAGCCTTCAGAGAATACCGAGAAAAAGAAAGAGCAGACGGAAGAGCAGGCCGCACCTGAGCAGCCTGTTGAGCCGCCCGCCGAACAGCCTTTGGACCAGGCAGCACCGGAGCAGCCAGTTGATCAACCAGTCGAGCAGGTTGCCCCTGAGGAGCAGGTTGGGCAACCGCTCAAGAAGCGGAAAAAGAGAAAGTCTTTAGAACAGTTGGCACCGGAACAACCAGTCGAGCAGCCAGTTGAACAGCCGGTCGAACAGCCGGTCGAACAGGCAGCACCGGAGCAACCCATAATCGAGCAACCGGCCCCGGAACAGGTTCAAGAACAGGTTCAACCCGCGCAGGCACCAGTCGTTGACAAGAAAGAAGTCCAGGAACTTGACGCCAACGCCGGTGACCCGCAGGCCGAAGAACTGGCGGCAAAATTCCTCAACGACCCGACGCCCGCTGAAAACCTCTCTGACGATGATTTGAAAGCCCGTCTTGACGGCATGCGCGACCTGATGGCTGGCAACGAGCTGACGCGCAAGACCGAGCGCGCCCTGCGCCAGAAGCTCAGGGTGGATCGTGAAGTCCTGCGCCTCCGTCTGGCGGAGAAACAGGCGGCTGAGGACCTGGCCAAGGCCAAGGCGGAAGCTGAAGCTGCCGCTGAAGCACAAAAGAAGGCTGAGCAGAGTGGCACGGCACCCAAGGGCAGCAAGGGCGCAAAGGGCGGCTTGAATATTGTCATCGTGCCACAGATCACCATCAACACGCCGGTTCTGGAAGTATTGCGGGACCGCCGCGCGCCTGAGGAGTTGTCCGACGACGAACTGCGTCTGCGCGTCAACATTTTTATCGATGCCGGGGCCGATGACCGCTATGCGGATGATTTCGATGACGAGGATCGCCGCTTCTGGCGTGACAGCGTGCGCCGAGACCGTGAACTCCTGCGCCGACGCCTGGCAGAGGAACGCCGTCAGCGTGAGGAGGAACTGGCGCTTGGCGAGGACGATGACTTCGAGATCGAGGATGACTACCAGCCCGGCCGCAAGGCGCTGCGCAACGTCTTTGAAGCAGAGGCAGACGACGAAGAGCTTGAGGAAATCCTGATCGCGCCGCCGAAGAGGAAGATCCGCCAGCGCTATACGATTGAAGAAGTGGCAGAGCGCGAAGACCTGCGTGATGCCATGCCCAGGATTGAGATCGACACGATCCGTTTTGGTTTCAATGAGGCCTTTGTGCGGGAGGAAGAAGTGGAAAACCTCGACCGCGTGGCCAGCATCATCGAGCGTGTGCTGCGCAAGAACCCCCGCGAAATATTCATCGTTGAGGGCCACACGGATGCGGTCGGTTCAGACGCCTACAATCTCAGGCTTTCCCGCGCCCGGGCCCAAGCGGTGAAGAAAGCGCTCTCGACCTACTACGTCATTCCGCCCCGCAATCTGCAGGCCATAGGCCTGGGCGAGCGCTACCTGAAGATTCCGACTGCTGAAGCCGAGCCGGAGAACCGCCGCGTTTCCATCAGCCGTGGCACCCCGCTCCTCGAGGAACTTGCTGAAGAATAGTGGCTTCCCAACCCTTGCGACATTGGTGGGGCGCTGCTAGATGGCGCCCCATTCCAGTTTCAAGAGGACCCCATGGCCATCGAACGCACTTTTTCCATCATCAAGCCGGATGCCACCCGCCGCAACCTGACGGGTGCGATCAATGCCGTCATCGAAAAGGCGGGATTGCGCATCGTCGCCCAGAAGCGGGTGAAGTGGAAGCAGGCCGACGCCAGGAAATTCTATGCCGTTCACGCCAAGCGCCCCTTCTACAAGGATCTCGTGAAGTTCATGACGTCCGGCCCTATCGTGCTTCAGGTGCTGGAAGGCAATGACGCCGTTGCCAAATACCGCGACGTGATGGGGGCAACCAATCCCGCCAATGCTGCCACCGGTACCATCCGCAAGGAATTTGCCGAGTCGATTGAGGCCAACTCCGTCCATGGCTCAGACTCGCCCGAAAATGCCAAGAAGGAAATCAGGATGAACTTCAAGGCCGGCGAGATCGTCGGGTGAGCAGTCTCTCGCGGGCCGGTTTCTGGGTGGCGGTCTATGTCGCCTCTATCGTGCTGGTAAACTGGCTGTTTGCGCCAGCGCAGCTTGTTCCCGGCATCACTGTCTGGTCCACCCTGTTCGGTGATCTCTACCTTGCCAATGTCGTCGTGGGCGTCGTCTTTGTGTTGCGCGACTATGCCCAGCGCGAAGTGGGCCACAAGGTGCTGCTGGCAACGCTTTTTGCGGGCCTCATCACCTATTTCATGGTGGACCCCGCCATTGCTGCTGCTTCAATCAGCGCTTTCGTGCTGTCGGAACTGGCGGATTGGGCCATCTATTCATTCTGGAAAAAACCGTTGCAGCAACGCATTTTGGTGTCGAGCCTGATCGCGGTGCCGCTGGACACATTTGCCTTCCAGTATCTGGCCAATTACCTCACGCCGGCGGCCTTCACCACAGAAATGGCAAGCAAGGCTGTCGGCGTGTTGATTGTCTGGTATCTGCTGCGCTTGCGGGGCGGCGGCCAGACACCTGCCATGGTGCGTTGAACAAATTTGAGTTTGAGGATAGTCTGGCGGTATGGACAAAATCACCGTGAATGTGCACTGGCACGACGAACCAGCGGTTTGGGTAGCTACAAGCGAAGATATTTGGGGCTTGGCGGCCCAGGCGCATGATCTTGAAACACTGCAACGCAAGGTCATGCCAATGATTTCTGACCTTATTGAACTTAACAAAGTCGCGATCGATGGCTCAACTGTGCAAGTGCATTTTGTGGCCCATTCGACAAATGTGCTTGAGTTGAAACACGTCGCATAAGCATGGGCGCACTTGTCCGTGAGCTGAGGAAACTGCTGCGTGAGGCGGGTTGTGAGTTGGTGCGACAAGGCAAGGGTGATCACGAGATTTGGTTTAGTCCCATCAACAATAAACACTTTGTTGTCGATGCTGGTTTGGATTACCGGCACTTGGCCAATGTGGTCCTGAAACAGGCGGGGCTAAAAAAGTCGTTTTGAGGTGGCCGCCCTGGCCGTGAGTTATGTGTCGCCACTGGCCGCCGTTGCCATTGCCGTCGTCGTCGCACTGATCTGGCTCATTCCGGATCGCCGGATCGAAAAGGCCTTGGGTTAGCGCAACGGACCCTCAAGTGCGTAGCGGTTGAGGGTGGAAAGTTGCGCCACCTTATTGAATCTACGAGCATCGCTGTCACGGTCAATTGATGGTTCTGATTCCAATTGACCGTGGGATGCTCTAAGGGCTTTTCGTGTTTGTTAACAATCGAAGCGTACCATCCTCCCCGTACATCTACTTTTTTGGAGCAGCAATGTCTGAATCTCTCGGCATAACCGCTCCAGGGTCCGCCTGACCTTTGTTCCTCGCGCGGTACCCTGGGGTACTGGATTGGAGGAAACATGTTTGTGTTCAAATCTGCAGTTTTTGTCTTGTGTCTGGCCGCGCTTGCGACCGATGCCGCAGCACAGGTGCCCTGTGCAAAGCACGATGAGCTGGTGAAGCACCTGGGCAGCAAATACAAGGAAGGGCCGGTCAATTTCGGCACTGCCAACGGCAAGAATCTCGTTGAGATCTATGCTTCGGAAATAGGCTCGTTCACCATCATTGCCACCCAGCCGTCAGGCTTGAGCTGCATCATTGCGGCGGGGCAGGACTGGGAAGCGCTTGGGCCACCGCCGAAGAACCTTACGTCGCTCTGACGCTTCTCAAACGTTCGCGCCACGAAATGTAGATGGCGCATGTGATGAGGATGGCGACACCAACGAATGTCCAGTTGTCGGGAAAATCCCCGAAGAACCACCAGCCGACCGCCACGGCCATGACCATTTCCGTGTAGCCCAACGGAGAGAGCAGTGAGGCTTCGGCAAAGTCATATGCGCGGGTGATGAGATAGTGCCCGGCAATAGCGAAGGCCCCCAGCAATACAAGCAATAACCACTGATGGGCGCTGACCTCACTCCAGAATAGCGGCAGTGCCGCTGTCAACGCGACAGCCCCCATGGCACTCGTCTGAAAGGTCGTCACCATGGCATTGGCACTTCCCGTCAGGTGCCGGGTGATGATGATGTAAAAAGCTGACGACAGGCCCGCCAGAAGGGCGAAGATCACACCAAGATTGAACTCCTGAAATCCAGGGCGAATGATGATCAGCACACCGACGAGCGTGAGCGTCGACGTCAACATCATGCTGATGGTCTGC
>JANPDD010000043.1:0-1979 GCA_031431295.1 Hyphomicrobiales bacterium
CGAATGCCCTTCGGCCTGTAGGCGGGCAATCTCACAGCGCTCGTCCAATGAAAAATGTCGGTAATCCTGTCCCATGGCACCACCTTAATCTGGTGTTGCACTTCGTTTGTGAACTCAGGGGACCACTTGCTCGCCCGTTGCACTGGGCGGGCGACTTGCGCTAAACGCGGCGTCCGCTTACATCTCGGCGCTCGGAGGATCAGCGATGGAATCAATCATCTGGCTCGTCGACACGCTGTTCACGCTTTATTGGTGGGTCATCCTCGCCATGGTGGTGATGAGCTGGCTCATTGCCTTCAACATCGTCAATGTGGGCAACCCCTATGTGCGGCAGTTCAAGCATTTTCTCGACCGGATAACCGAGCCGGTGCTGGGGCCGATCAGGCGGATCATGCCGGACCTGGGGGGCATCGACATTTCGCCCATCATCCTGCTGATCGCACTGGAATTCCTGCGCCGACTGGTGGTCGGGCAGCTTGTCGCCTTGCTGTGACCTCATGCGCAGCGTGATTGTGGTTGCCGGATTTCTGTTTGCAACACCGGCGCTTGCGGGTTTTGACAGCGCCTACACCGACTTGAATTTCAAGGATGGCGCGGCGTGCGTGAACGTGACGCCTGCTCCGGTTCCGGGCGAGCCGGAGGATGGCGTGGCCTACGAGTGCAGGGGCCATGGCGATTATGTCGTCACTTTTGCGGAAGGCGATCTGCGCAGCTTTGTGTCCTTCGGCACAGAGTCAGGCGATCATTGCGCGGCCCGCCAGTCCTTTGGCGGTTTCAACAACGTGGGCAACAAGATTGAGTGGCGCTTGAAGGACGGTAGGCCCATTGCCACGATCCTCCGCTGGTCTGTCTCCTATGATCCGGAGGATGCCAACAGGCAAAAGAGCTGGCTGGTTGTGACCAGGCTTGAAGAAGATGATTCCTGCCAAATGGGCTATGTGGAAGGCGGATTTCCAAAGGCCAATGAAAAGGCGCGCGGACTGGCGGACACGGCAGAGTCCTTTTCCTGCAAAACGGGCAAGGCCGTTTTCTTCGCCAATCCCGGCACCGAGACGGATGGGATTGTCTCAGGCGGCGGCTGCCATTAACCCCACCCCATGCAGCGCGTGGATCATGCGCCGGAACCTGCTTCTCCCCTCCCCGCTGAGCGTCAGCCGGGGCGGGGCTATGCCGCCGCTTCCTTGGCGCGGGACAGGCGTTTTCTCTCGTGCGGATCAAGGCTCGACTTGCGAAGCCGGATCGATTTCGGCGTCACCTCGACATACTCATCCTCGCCGATGTAGGCCAGCGCCTTTTCCAGCGACATCTTGATCGGCGGTGTCAGGATCATGGCCTCGTCCTTGCCCGAGGAGCGCACATTGGAGAGTTTCTTTTCCTTCAGCACGTTGAGTTCAAGGTCATTGCCGCGGGTGTGTTCACCCACGATCATGCCGGCATAGACCTTGGTGCCTGGGTCGATGAACATGGGCCCCCGGTCTTGCAGATAGAAGATCGCGTAGGCCACAGCCTCACCCTCGGCATTGGCAATGAGAGCGCCGGTATGACGGGCCTGAATGTCGCCCATGTAAGGCGCATAGGAATGGAACAGCCGGTTCAAAATCGCCGTGCCCCGCGTGTCCGAGAGCAACTCGCTCTGGTAACCGATGAGGCCGCGCGTCGGGGCATGGAACACCAGGCGCTGGCGGCCAGCACCCGAGGGCCGCATGTCGCGCAGCTCGCCTTTGCGCTCTGAAACCTTTTGCACCACGATGCCGGCATAGTCTTCATCCACATCGATGATGACCTCCTCGATGGGCTCCAGCCTCTCGCCGGTTTTTGCATCGGTGCGGAACACAACACGGGGGCGGCCGACCGTCAGTTCAAAGCCTTCGCGGCGCATGGTTTCAATCAGGATGCCGAGTTGCAGTTCGCCGCGCCCCGCCACCTCGAAGGCATCTGTCTCGGTTTCAGAGATGCTGACGCGCAGCGCGATGTTGCCT
>JANPDD010000044.1:0-3181 GCA_031431295.1 Hyphomicrobiales bacterium
ACCAATGAACAGAGCGATTGTCCGTTGCCGCTTTCACCCTGCAACTTGACAATCAGGGCACGGGCAAGATTTTTCAGAGCACCGGAGTTCGCTGCAGCCAGGGGCAACAATACGGGTCCCTCGCTCTCGTGATCTCCGGTAGCCAATGTATGACCCCGGACACTGACACGGATTGGCTCAGACACGGGTGCCTGTGACAACAATGCACTTGCATTAGTGCCGCCAAACCCAAACGAATTCACAACTGCAAAACGATGGCCGTCGGTCGCCGGAAAATCTTCTACGGTTGTCGGAACCTGAATGTTGAGTGCCGACATCGAGATATTTGGATTGGCCTTGTGAAAATTGATATTGGGAGGAATTTTGGCATTCTTGACGGCCAATACCGCCTTGATCAACCCAGCAATGCCCGCTGCAGACTCGAGGTGACCGATGTTGGGCTTGACGGAACCCACATGGAGCGGACCCCCATTCCGCGCTTTTCCCAGAACCTCGCCGATCGCACCCGCCTCGATAGGGTCGCCGATGGGGGTACCCGTCCCGTGCGCCTCAACATAGCCGATCTTGTGCGGGCTTACCCTCCCGTTTTCACATAGCGTGGAGAGCATGTCCATCTGCGCCACTTGATTGGGCGCGGTAAGGGTATTTGTGTAGCCGTCTTGGTTTACGGAAGTCGCCTCGACAACAGCATATATTTCGTCACCATCGGCCAAGGCGTTTTCGAGTGGCTTGATGATCACGACACCAACACCTTCACCGCGAACATAGCCGTTGGCCTTGGAATCGAATGTCGATACCACTCCCGTATTCGAAAGCATTCCTGCTCGTGAGAACGCAACGAAGGGGATGGGGTGAGCCAGGACATTGACACCACAGACGACCGCCATCTCGCAGGCGCCAGACTTGATGTTCAGACATGCCTGATCAAGTGCAACCATCGACGAAGAACAGGCGGTATCGACGGCATAGCTCGGTCCCTGCAGACCGAAACGATGCGAAATGCGGTTCGCGTTGATGCAAAGGGCATAGCCAGTGCCTGCAAAAATTTCCGCATTGGTCAGGCGCATCTCTTGAATCAGCCGATAGTCAGACTGGGAAATGCCCACAAAGACGCCAGTTTTTTTTGCATGGAAGTTTTTCTCTGGAATTCCGGAATCCGCCATTGCTTCCTGGACACATTGCAGGAGAAGCCGCTGCTGTGGATCCATCGATGACGCTTCGCGTGGAGAAATTCCAAAGTAGTTTGGATCAAAAGACCTGATATCGTCCATGAAGCCGGCCCATTTTGATACCGAGCTGGCAGCTGCATCCTGATCAGGGTTGTAAAAGATGTCTGGGTTCCAGCGATCCTTAGGAATAACCTTTATTCCACAACGCTTTTGAACGAGAAAGTTCCAATAGGAATCCGTATCGGAAATGCCGCCGGGAAAACGGCAGCCAATCCCGACTATCGCAATGCCCGACAGATTTTTCATCCCTCCACCGCTGCTTGCCTTCTGCGGACTTGTTCGATGAAAATTCATTGGGCCTCCAACTAACTGACGTAGTCAACTATGGCTAAAGTTTGTCACAAACTCAGCTCACTTGTCCACAAGAGACTACTTGGTAGACAGGAGCGTCTGTACCCACGGCCAGGACCCCCAGGTCATTGATATTCCGGGTCCATTCATGTTCTCAGAGGATTTCGCCTTCATGCTGCAGCAGGTACCGGGGTTGCATCTTCTGCAAGGGCGCGGGCGAGGGAAAGGGCCTGCATGACCCTGGTTACGATTTCAACGACGCGCTCCTGGTGCCCGGCATCGCCTTCTGGGGCCAGGTTGTGGAAACGTTCTTGCCACTCAGGTGAACACGGTTCTGTCAAAGGACGTCGGATGGTGTTCGCGATCCGCGTCCATTGCGGCTATTTCTCGCGCTGATCGGGCGGGGGCGTGTAGAGGCTCGTGAGGATACGGGCGAGCAGTCCTTGTTCACTTGCCTTGCCCTTGTTCTGCTTGGCGAGTTCAACAAGCAGGGCCGAAGTGGCATCGAGGCGGCCGGCGACGAGTGCTGCCACACGGCGGGCCAGACCCGGTTCGCTTTCCAGCAGCTTGTTGGCGTCGCGGACCACGCGCACCGTCGTTTCACGCTCGGCGCGGACCGTGGCACTGTTCGGGATACCCAACAGCACGGACATCTCGCCAACCAACGTCCCTGGCTGGGAGATGGTGGCGATGTTGACGCCGTCGCGAACCACGACGAGTTTGCCGCTCAAGAGAATGAAAAGATCGCCACCTCCCTCGCCCTGGACGAGAAGCACCTCATCGTTGGCAAGTGTCCGTGTTGGCCGTGATGCAGTCAATGCAAGGAGGCTCGTCATGAAAGGCTCCGCTTTTCGGTGGAAGGAAGCGTAACCGCTTGTATTCTTCCGGACAAGCAGTTTGTGCCAATTCCGGCGCTGGACGCAGTCGGGCCTGTGGGAGCTGATCCTCGAAGCCTTGAACGATGGCGGCGGTGGCCATGCCAGCTTGCAGATGATCGATTCCACCGTCATCCGGGCCCACCATTGTGCGGCAGGCGCTAAAGGGGGACTCCGCAACAGGGTCTTGGCCGCTCAAAAGGTGGCTTCACGACCAAGATCCATCTCCGCGTCAATGCTTTGGGCCTCCCCATAGCTTTTGCGCACACGGGCGGTGAAGTCTCCGACTTCAGGGGGTATGGACCACTTATGGCTGAAGAAGGCCCTCCGGCAAAGGTCTTGCTTGCAGACAAGGGTTACGATGCAGACTTCATCCGGCAGGACATGGATGAGCGCGGCGGCTTCGCCATGATCCCCACCAAACGCAACAGGAAAGAGCAACTCCCTGTCGATCCCGCCATCTATGCCTTGCGCAATGTCATCGAGCGTTGCTTCAACAAACTCAAAAATGCACGCCGCCTCGCAACGCGATATGACAAGACGGCAATCAGCTACGCCGCCTTCGTTTCAATCTGCTCAATCCGCCTCTGGTTCAGGCACTTCGGCGTTGCTTGACCGCGTTTGTCAACACGGCCTAGTGCTGAAAGCTGCGTTACATATTATACGTTTAGGGTGTGGACTCAATTGCACCAGCACCTGAAAGCGAAGATGTAGAGCATTGAGCGGAAGCTGGTTGCGGTTTTCTCGAAGCGGGTTGCGAGCCTTCGCATGTCTTTCATCTTGCAG
>JANPDD010000045.1:0-8825 GCA_031431295.1 Hyphomicrobiales bacterium
GGTTAACGCATTCTTGTGGCATTGGTGCCATGGTTGTGGCAGAATCAGGGGTGGAGACAAAAAGATGCGCGTGTTTGTGATGTCAGGTGTCATGCTCTTCGGGCTGCTCAGCCCGGCGGCGGCTTTTGAAAACTTCATCCCGCTGGGAACCGGCTATTCAACCGAAGTCAGTGACTTGGCAGGTTTTGAAAGCCCACAGGCCGAGGTGATCGGAAAAGCCGACATCTACGAAACAGAGCTTTACCGGATTGGGCGCAACGCTCAGGAGACTGACAGCTTCTTCCGTCGCTTCCAGTCTGACGCCGAAATCCAGGGTGGCGACACGGCCATCGACTATTGACGTACAATTTAATCCAAAGTGAATTGCCCGCCGCTTGCATCAAGGGCGGGCGTTTTTTTGCGTCAATGCAGTGTCATCCAGGCCCGGGCCTGGCGCTGGGCTTCAGCGATTTCCGCTGCCGACATTTCGCGGGCGAGTTCGCAGCGATAGGTTTTGGCATTGTTTGAGCCCTTCAGGGCTGCGAGGTTGAACCACTTGTGGGCCTCGACATTGCTCTTTGCGACCCCGCGGCCAAAGCAATATTTCAGTCCCATGGCCAGCAACTCATCGGCTGACGCCGAGTGCGGCATGGTGTTCGCGTATGCAGCTTCGATATGATCCCAAATCATGGTCTGTCCCTCTGTTTGACGCGCAAGCCCTGCTTTTTTTGGTGCCTGCGGAGCGAACACCCACCGTGTGCGCTCATGGGACGACAATGCATCTGGCGATTTCAAAGGACGCTTAAACCGTGTGCTTAAGGACTGTTGAAAGAGGGTGTGGTTATCAGCTGGTTATTTCAATTTGATTCAAAGCGTTAGAGATGAAAAGGAAAAGTCTTAACCAGCTTCATTGGGCGCGCTGAAACCGCGTTGCCTAGTTGAGGTCAACACCCACGGTCATGACGATAGGGTAATGGTCCGAACCTGAAGGGTTGCCAATCTGCTGCTCCGCCAGCACACGGATGCCGGTCGAGGCGAAGATGTGGTCGATTGCCAGTTGCGGAATGTTGATGATGCTGGGCCAGGTCGGCAGGTCGGTAAGGCGGCTCACGCCCACTCCCTGCTCCAATATCGTTGTCACCCGCGAATAGGGCGTGGCGTTGAAATCACCCATGATCAACAGCTTGCCGGATTCGGATTCGAGGAATTTCACGAGCTCCGTGATTTGGCGCAACTGGGCGCGCGAATGGGGAAAGCGCGTCGTATGAACACCATAGACGACCAGCCCGTTCAACTGGCCTCCGAGGCGCGCTGAAATCAAGGGGGGGCCTGCCCATTCGGCCTTTGCATCAACGGCAAGAAGTGGCTGCTTCGAGAGGATCGCCAGATGGCAGTGGTCAATCCTGTTGCAGTCAAACTGAAAGGGGTATTGCTGGCGCAGATTGGCCAGGAGCGCCGACTTGTCAGGCGTGAACTCGATCAAGGTGATGACGTCGGCGTTCAGCCGGGCAATTTCCTGCTCCAGACCGGCAATGTCGGTGTTGCTCTGGAACAGGTTGAAATGGGCGACCCGCACGGCCTGCTCACCGGGGTTCAACTCCCAGGGGCCTGATGGAATATCGCCGTCGCGCGAATGGGGCCACAGGCCATAAACCATGCAAGCCATGACAGTGAGAACCAGGCCGATGAAAGCCTTGTGACGTGGCACGAACGCTGCGAGCGCAAAGGCCACCGTCGCAGCAAAAAATTGCAACGTGAACTGCGAAAAGACATCGAATGCGGGCCAGATGTGGCCCAGCCGGCCGGCAATGATTCCAGCAACCCCGCCGAGGAGACCAATCGTCGCCCCGCCCCATTGCACATTGCGCTTGCGTTTTTTGGGCTCCGGCTTTCTGGACCCGGGCTTCACCAGGACCAGATCAGGATCAAGGTCCGTGATGTCAATGTCGTCGTCAAAATTGTTGGTCAAGATCACTCATCCGAAACCGCCCCCGATTCCCCCGGTGCTCTTACACCAATCGGCTCTCCATGGGCAAAAGCTGTTCCGGGGCGGAGAATCCTGGCAGTGCCTCGAAGCGACGCCTCCATTCCCGCACATTCGGATAGTGTGACAGATCCACATTCGCGTCCGGGCAATAGCGCACAACGCTGTAAATTCCGATGTCCGCCACTGTCGGCTTCTTGCCTGCAATCCACTCCTGTTTGGAAAGCTCGCTCTCCAACACGGCAAGAGCAGCCTTGGCCTCCGTGTCGTACATCACACGGACCTCATCACCAAATTGGCGAAAGCCGCGGCTTCGCGCCCGCAACCGGAAAACGGGAAGCGCCAGCTTGTCCCACTGCCAGAAAAGCCATTCGCGGATGCGCGCCTTTTCCAGAACCGTCTTGCCGTCAAACTTGCCCAGAGTTTCCGCGAGGTGGAGCAGAATGGCCGCTGACTGCACAAAGAACATCTGGCCATCGCGCAGCGCCGGCACTTGGCCGTAGCGGTTCTTGACGAGGTAATCCGCAAGTTTGTGGGCGCCGTCACGCAGGCTCACATGGATATAGGAAAACGGGTGCCGGCAGAGCGACAGCATCAATGCAACGTTATAGGTGTTGGTGGACCCGGCAAAACCGTAGAGCGTAAACCTGTTCTTTTCAGCCGCCGATGGTCCCCTGGCAGCGGCCTTCTTGGCCTTTCCCTGCCCTGCCGCCTTCGCGACAATCTTCCGCTTGGCCGCCTTTTTTGCCGGCTTTGCCATTCTTCCCGCCTCCCCTACTCGTTCGTGTGCTGACATTCAGCATACGGACTATAGCGGAAGTTCCGGGAGATGCCAATTGGTTAACAAGCAATTGTAATTAAATGGTTATTTCCGCCGTTTTGCCCGCTTGAAGTGACGGCTGTCCCACTTTGCCGGGTACTCTGCACTCACTTTTATCAAACGAAAATCCGGGTGGGACGGGTTGATCAGGGCGTTGAACTCCCCGGGGGAAGCAGCCGATGGAACCAAGGCAATCGCAGACTTTCCCTGCCTCAAAAAACCATCGCCCCAACGCCGCGATACAGCCTCGGAAGGCACTACGGATTTCGGGTATTTAACGACCGTCAGCCCGTCTGGAACTACTATCTCGATATAGCCGTAGTTTTCGGGCTTGCCGTTAAATCCGATCCGGGCCAACAGCTCAAATCTCGCACCCGCAAGGCTTTGCGCCGCATAAATCACGGGGAGGCCAGGTGAATTCCACCGCCCACCCCGCACTGTGGCACCATAGCCGCTAAATATAGGAAAGTCCCGAAGCCCAATGCGATAGAGTTTCATTGGCGGCGGGCCCCGGTCCTAGGCCGGTAACCCGTGCATCATGCCAAACAGAAGATCTTCGACTTCGCGGGCACCCCACTCAGTATCCAGCCGGGATTCCGGTGTCGCTTTCAGAACAGGGTGCTTGCGGGACATAAACTTCCTGACCAGCGCATCGCTGCCCAGCGCCTGCTTTGCTATACTGTTGATGTAAAGCTTGCGCGCCAGGCGCTCATTCATTGCGGCGGCCTCCAAATCGCGCACCCGGCGGGCGAGTTGGTCCGTTAGTTTGGCCATTTCTGCCTTGACCCGAACAGCCTTTTTCGGTGTAGGCCGCATTTTCACGCCTGCCATTTCACTTTCACCACGCACAAACTTGAACGAACCTGTGGCAACACGTTCCAAGACTCTCAAATCACGAAACTTGGTAACAGGATGAGACATGGTTGACGATGCTCCTCTGCAGGCAAAATAGGCCCTGCCGTGAGGAAATCAATGCCCCAGCTTTTCTTTCAAGATATCGTTGACGGCCTGGGGATTGGCTTTGCCTCCGGTCGCTTTCATGACCTGGCCCACGAACCAGCCCAGCATGCCGGGCTTGGCCCTTGCCTGCGCCACTTTTTCTGGATTGGCGGCAATGATTTCATCCACAGCCTTCTCGATGGCAGCCGTATCCGTGACCTGGGTGAGACCCCGGCTGGCCACGATCGCCGCCGGGTCACCGCCCTCGTTCCAGACGATTTCAAACACGTCCTTGGCGATCTTTCCAGAGATCGTGCCGGCCGCAAGCAAATCGACAATGCCGCCAATTTGCGCGGCGCTGACGGGACTGTCATCGATGGACTTCCCCTCTTTGTTGAGGCGGCCAAAGAGTTCGTTGATGACCCAGTTTGCCGCCAATTTGCCATCCCGGCCCTTCGCCACATTTTCAAAGTAGTCGGCGGAGGCACGTTCCGCCACCAGTACCGAGGCGTCATAGGTCGTCAGCCGATAGTCCTGCATGAAGCGGTTCTTCTTGTCGTCCGGCAATTCCGGCAGCGACTTTGCGATACGGTCCACCCAGTCCTGCTCAAGTTCCAGTGGCAAAAGATCAGGATCGGGGAAGTAGCGATAGTCGTGGGCCTCCTCCTTCGAGCGCATGGAGCGGGTTTCGCCCTTCCTTGCGTCGTAGAGGCGGGTTTCCTGATCGATCCTGCCGCCGTCTTCCAGAATGCCGATCTGGCGGCGGGCTTCGTATTCAATGGCCTGACCCATGAAGCGGATGGAATTCACATTCTTGATTTCGCAGCGCGTGCCGAATTCCGCACCGGGGCGGCGCACCGAGACGTTGACATCGGCACACATGGAGCCCTGCTCCATGTTGCCATCGCAGGTGCCGAGATAACGCATGATCTGGCGCAGCTTGGTGACATAGGCCTTGGCTTCATCGGCGGACCGCATGTCGGGGCGCGACACAATTTCCATGAGGGCGCAGCCCGAGCGGTTGAGGTCGACAAAGCTCATGCTGGGGTGCTGGTCGTGCAGGGATTTGCCCGCGTCCTGTTCCAGATGCAGGCGCTCAATTCCCACCGTGGCGGATTTGCCGTCCTCAAGGTCAATCGTCACCTCACCCTCGCCGACAACGGGCTGCTTGTACTGTGAAATCTGGTAGCCCTGCGGCAGGTCCGGGTAGAAATAGTTTTTGCGGTCGAAGACCGAGTAGGTGTTGATCTGCGCCTTGAGGCCAAGGCCTGTACGAACGGCCTGTTCGACGCAGTATTTGTTGATGACGGGAAGCATGCCCGGCATGGCGGCATCCACGGTCGAAACATGGTCATTGGGATCGCCGCCAAATTCGGCGGATGCGCCCGAGAACAGTTTCGCCTTGGACAGGACCTGGGCATGGACTTCAAGCCCGATGATGATCTCCCAATCGCCGGTGGCGCCCTTGATCCAGTCCTTCTTGTCGGCAATGCGCAGCGCTGAGTTCATGTCCAATCCTGTGAGCGCGCTTTCCGACCGCGTGGAGTCACGAGGTCGAAAAGAATTCGCGCCAATTCAATATATTCCAGCAAATTCTTGTCGGCCAAGTCTGCAACTTGGCCGGAACTTGCTGTAGGTGTTGGCGCGGGCATAGTGGCTCGGAAAGGCCCAATCAAGCCCCTGGCCGGTAAACCCTTTCTCCTGCCAGTGGCCCATGCTAACCCGGCACATCATTCAACCTGGCGCGGGACATGTCGAAAACCAAACCGGATCTCTCGACCCTTTCTCCCCAAACGCGGCTGGTGGCGGCAGGTCGCGACTACAGCGAGCATGGCTTCATCAGTCCCGCTGTCTACCACGGCTCGACAATCCTGCTTCCGGATGTCGACACCATGCACAGCAAGCCCCACGCCTATGGTCGGCGCGGCACACCCACGTCGCGCGCCCTCGAAAACGCGATCACAGCAATCGATGGCGGCCACGACACGCGGGTCACCCCGTCTGGGTTGTCCGCCATATCAATCGCATTGCTGAGCTATTTGAGTGCCGGCGACCATGTGCTCGTCACCGATGCAGTCTATTCACCCGCCCGCCACTTCTGCAATACAACACTCAAACGGCTTGGCATTGAGACAAGCTATTTTGACCCGCTTGTCGGTTCCGGCATCGCCTCGCTGATCCGGCCCAACACACGCCTCGTCTATTGCGAAACGCCGGGTTCGCAAACCATGGAGGTGCCGGACATTCCGGCACTGGCTGAAGCCGCCCACAGGCATGGCTGCCTGATGATGCTCGATCAGAGCTGGGGTGCCGGTTATTTTTTCAAGGCCTTCGAACACGGCTGCGACATCGCCGTGCAATCGGCGACCAAGTATCTCGGCGGCCACTCTGACGTTCTCATGGGCAGTGTGACGTGTACCGAAGCGGCCTGGCCCGCCCTCAAGGAGACTTACGGCAACATGGGCATGTTTGCGGGGCCGGAGGACATGTTTCTGATTCTGCGCGGCATCCGCACGCTCGATGTCAGGCTCGCGCGCCACATGGCAAACGCCATCAAGGTGGCTGAATGGCTGCGCGAAAGGCCCGAGGTGGAAGCAGTCCTTCACCCGGCCCTCAGCAATGCACCCGGCCATGAAATCTGGAAACGCGACTTCACCGGCGCATCAGGGCTGTTCTCGGTCGTTCTGCGGCCCTGCAGCGAGCCGGCACTCAAGGCGATGATCGATGGCTTTAGGCTTTTCGGTCTTGGTTTTGGCTGGGGCGGCTTTGAAAGCCTGTGCGCGCCTTTCAAACCAAAACGGGTTGCACGGCCCTGGACGGCCCAAGGGCCCGCGCTGCGTTTCCATATTGGGCTCGAGGACCCCGACGACCTGATCGCCGATCTCACGGACGGGTTCCAAAGGCTGAACGCAGCGGCCTGAGCCCAACCCCTCACGCCGACCTTGAATTCAGGTTGCCGCCCCCTAACTATAGCCGATCCAACCAGGGGACATCATCATGCACAGGTTTGCAGTTGCCACTCTCGCGCTCGTCGCACTTGTTTTGCCGGTCGGCGCGCAAGAAGCAGATGATCCCGAACTGATTTTCAAGAAGACCACGGTGTGGCGCATGCTGTCACCGGATGCGAAGCTCGCCACCTACGCCCTTGATGATCCGGGCGTTGAAGGTGTCGCCTGTTTCTTCACCGTGCCTGAAATCGGGGGTTGGGCGGGCTGGGCCGGTTTTGCCGAGGAGCGCTCTGAGACGTCCATCTCCTGCCGCCAGATCGGTCCCATCACCATCAAACAGGCGTTTGCGCAGGGCCACGAAATCTACCGCCAGCGGCGCTCGCTGTTCTTCAAGAAGATGCAGATTGTGCGGGGCTGCGACGCAAAGCGCAACGTCCTGGTCTACGTCGCCTACACCGACAAGCTGATCGAAGGTTCGCCGCAGAATTCCAATTCCTCGGTGCCGATCATGCCCTGGGGCAGCGCGCCTGCACCGCTGTGCAGGGACTTCATCGAACAATAGCTAGCCCGCCAATACGGCAACGGGTGCCAGGGTCGCGGCGGCGATTGTCGCTGCCATCAAAATCAACAGCAGCCGGGCGCGGCGGCGGCGGACCTGCTCGTGGAGGGGTGCAACATGCATCGGAACATGTGTCGCCCGATTCTGCAGTGCAGGAAAATGATTCTTTTCAAGTGCTTGCGCGCCGTCGTACATCTTAATAATCCGTTAAGGCGGCGCATCTCTCACCGCCCTATTGCACCGTATACGGAGTAACACAGGCAAGGGGGTGGCAGGAATGCGCCAAAATCATGAACTTGGCGCCTGTATTATCAGGGTACGGATGAGTGCGGGCTGAAGCGCGCGTTCAGTTTCCGTTTATTTTTTTTGGTTTATCCGCAGGCGCGCATCCACACGGCAATGTCATGGTAGGTGCCGCCACCCGCCGGTGCAGGCTGGTCAGCACCCGTCAGCGTGTTGATGCCACAGCCGTTCTCGTGCAACGCGTTGGGCCAAAGTCCTTCTGCGATGAGGACGCCGCGCTGCTGGCCGCCATGGGCCTTGGCGTGCAGGATCACCTCGCCCCGGCCATTGCCGATCATGACCTTCGCACCATCTTCCAGTGCTGCCGCCGCCAGATCGGCGGGATGGACAAGCACACTGGGTCTGCCTTCACGCCTGCGCGAGCCTGGGGTTTCATTGAAGCTTGAGTTCAGAAAAGTGCGGGCGGGACTCGTGGTGAGCCGGAACGGTGTGGCTGGGGTCGCGGCCTCTGTCACGTCCCAATGATCAGGAAACACGGGCATGCCACTCCACGGTCCCAGAGCCCCCATTTGTGAAACGATGCCTGCGGCGCGCTTCCAGTCGGCGCGGAAATGATACTTGCCGTCCGGGTGGGCAAAACCCTTGAGAAAATGCGCGGCATCAAAATCCGGCTGCACATCAAACCAGTTTTCAGAATCCAGTTCTTTCAATCCGCGGCGCCCTGAGTCCCTCAATGTCTGGTCGATGATGTCCCGGGGCGAGAGGTTGAAACCCACGTGGCTTGCGCCCACGCGGGCCGCAAGGTCGCAGAGCACCTCGTGGTTGCTGCGGCACTCGCCCGGGGGTTCCACCAGTTTGCGGCCCAACATGATGTGGCTGTGGCCGCCGCCCTGATAGATATCGTCATGCTCCAGAAACATTGTGGCCGGCAGGACGATATCGGCGTAGCGCGCCGTTTCCGTCATGACCTGCTCGTGCACCACGGTGAAGAGGTCGTCACGGGCAAAACCCTGCATCACCTTGCTCTGATCGGGTGCCACGCTCACGGGATTGGTGTTCTGAATGAACAGCGCCATGACCGGCGGCCCGCCCTGCAGGTCCGCAGGATTGCCCAGCAGCACGTCGCCGATGCGCGCCTGATCCATGGTGCGGATGCCGGGTTTCATGGCATCCCGACCCATGAGCAGCGACTTGTTCCACTTGTAGATGCCACTGTTGGAATGGAGAGCGCCGCCGCCCTCATGGGCCCAGGCCCCAGTGACGGCGGGAATGCTGGTGACAGCGTGCATGTTGGCGGAACCATTGCGCGAGCGCGTGAAGCCATAGCCGATCCGGAAGAACGTGCGCTTGGTC
>JANPDD010000046.1:0-1546 GCA_031431295.1 Hyphomicrobiales bacterium
CTCAAGGGGGAGGGGGATTTAGCGTGCTATTATATACGGCAGCGAAGACGGCGAGGATGTTTGGATGAGAATCTACTGCAAAGAAACCAAGCGCGAGGCTTTGCCTTCCCAAGGCCCTACTGACCTTGCGCCAATGTATAAGTGTTTTCTCCAAGACCGACCCGACAACAAAGATATTTACGCCCACAAATTTGCACGCATTGAAGATGCAGCAAATTTTTTCCTCAGCAATCCCAGATCCGGGATTCGTGTGGCCGCAATTGGGACTGCCAAAGGCGAAGAGACTGCAATTCTAAGTGAAACAATAATCATAGAGCGAGATGCCTGATTATTGTTATTTTCAAGGAGATACACCCATGTCCAAAGTCATCAAAAACGGAACCATCGTCACCGCCGACCGCACCTGGAAGGCGGATGTGCTGATCAAGCATGACAAGATCATCGCCATCGGCCCGAACCTGCATGGCGACCATGAACTGGACGCCTCCGGCTGCTACGTGATGCCGGGCGGCATTGACCCGCATACCCACCTGGAAATGCCGTTCATGGGTACCTATTCCGCCGATGATTTTGAAAGCGGAACCAGGGCAGCGCTATCGGGCGGCACCACCATGGTGGTGGATTTCTGCCTGCCTGCACCCGGCCAGTCGCTGCTCGAAGCGCTGACGATGTGGGACAACAAGACCTCAAAGGCTTGCTGCGATTATTCCTTCCACATGGCGATCACCTGGTGGAGCGAACAGGTGTTCAACGAGATGAAAACCGTTGTCGACAAGGGCATCACTTCGTTCAAGCATTTCATGGCCTACAAGGGCGCGCTGATGGTCAATGACGACGAGATGTATTCATCGTTCAGGCGATGTGCCGAATTGGGCGCACTGCCGCTGGTCCATGCCGAGAACGGCGATGTGGTCGCGCAATTGCAGCAAAAACTGTTGTCCGAAGGCAACAACGGGCCGGAAGCGCACGCCTGGTCACGCCCGCCGGAAGTCGAGGGCGAAGCCACCAACCGCGCCATCATGATTGCCGACATGGCGGGCGTGCCGCTCTACGTCGTGCACACATCGTGCGAGCCGGCACACGAAGCCATCCGCCGCGCCCGCGCCAAGGGCATGCGCGTTTACGGCGAGCCGCTGGTTCAGCATTTGACGCTTGATGACAGCGAATACCAGAACAAGGACTGGGACCACGCCGCACGCCGGGTGATGAGCCCGCCGTTCCGCAACAAGATGCACCAGGATTCGCTCTGGGCCGGCCTGCAGGCAGGGAGCCTGCAAGTGGTCGCGACCGACCACTGTGCCTTCACCACCGAGCAGAAGCGGGCCGGCAAGGACGATTTCACGAAAATCCCGAACGGCACCGGCGGGCTCGAGGACCGCATGCCGGTGCTGTGGACCAAAGGCGTGCTCACCGGGCGGCTGACGATGAACGAGTTCGTCGCCGTGACCTCGACCAATATCGCAAAGATCCTCAACTCCTATCCGCGGAAGGGCGCGATCATCGAGGGGGCGGACGCCGATATCGTCGTCTGGGACCCCAAGCGGAC
>JANPDD010000047.1:0-17298 GCA_031431295.1 Hyphomicrobiales bacterium
TGATGGAGTTTGGCGGTTCAGCCGAAGACCTCGCCCGCACCTGCCATGCCCACCCCACACTGGCGGAAGCTGTGAAAGAGGCTGCTTTGGCCGTGGCGGGCCGCGCCATTCACAGTTGATAAACCACGCCCACGCCAGTCCCGACAATTTGAATTTTTGTTTTCATTGCCCCGCAATCGCCATCGCCTAGCACAATGATCAGAGGCGAGGTAGCGATGTCGACTGACAGGAAAAATGTGGATGTGATGGTGCTCGACGATGATGTCGATCTCCTCACCAGCGTGGCCGAACTGCTGGCCGATTGCGGCTATCGCGTCAAAGGGTTTTCCGATCCTGAAAGTGCTGTGGAATTCGCAGTTGACCAGTCCTTCGCGGTTGGCGTTTTTGATTTCCGCCTTGGCAGCCTGAAGAACGGGCTCGATGTGGTGGAAACATTGCAGGCCATGGGTTCGAAGGCCGCCTATGTGCTTGTCACGGCCGATGTCGAGCGCTCGACACAATTGCGCGCCCTTGGCCTCAAGGTGTTCGAATTCATGCGCAAACCGGTCCAGCCCCAGGAACTGATCAATACCGTCGAACGGGCGCTGCAGCAGTCAGCCAAGGCTGCCTGACGCAAACCCTGATCACAGTCCTGCTGTCGGTTGCGGCCTCGTGAACCATCCGAAGCGGCCAAAGCGGAAAGGTGCCGGATCAACGCAGGTTTTCTCTCCTGTAATGATTTCAGCCATGAGCTTGCCCGCCCCCGGGCCCAGGCCAAAGCCATGGCCCGAAAATCCGGAAGCCAAAAACAACCCGGGGATTTTCGTGATGGCGTCGATCACCGGCACGGCATCAGGCGTTGCGTCAATCATGCCGGCCCAGCGTTCCACCACGTCGATGCCCTGGAAGGCAGGAAAATCCTGTTGCAGGGCATTCAAGGCTTCATCCAGAATGCCGCGATAGGGCTTCGGGTCGAGAACGCGCAGGCGCTCAAAGGGCGATTTCTGGTCGAGGCGCCAATGCTTGCGCATGATTGCTTCCGTGAAATAGCGCCGGCCGAACCTGGTCCTGATGCCTTCGCGCTCAAGCTTCATCAGTGGGCGGAAGGCAAAATACTGGCGGAAATGCCCGGGCGTCAATTCCGCCACGGAAAGATGCCGGGGGCCGATCGTATAGCCACCATCAAGCCTCCGCCGCACGGAATACGTGGCGCCGGAAACCGTGTGTTTGAAACCGGCATCGCGGGGGCCAGTTCGCAGCACCGAGTTGACCACGCCCAGTTGCGGAAATTTCACCCCGGCATTGCGCAGGAAAGCGCGTGACCAATAACCACCCGCCACCACAACCGTATCGGTCTTGATTGTGCCTTTTTCAGTGACAACTGATGATACGCGGCCAGCAGATGTTTCAACGCCGCGGGCAGCACATCCGGTCATGACAACGCCGCCCCGCGTCTGCAGGGCGCGGGCCATGGCAGACACGGCCATGAACGGTTCGGCGCGGCCATCATTTTCCGCAAACAGTCCGCCGTGCCAGGTCTTGAGCGAACCGGGCGCGAGGAGGGCCACGTCCTTGCCGGAGACGAGCCGTGTGCCAAGCCCGTTCGGAGCAGCAACGTCGCGCTGCCATTTTTCGCGGGCAGAATATTCCTCCTCGGTTTCGCACATGTAGAGGATGCCGCTTTGGCGAAAACCGGTTTCAAGCCCGATACGCTCGTTCATGCGCCGCCAGTTTTGCATGGCGATTCTGATCAGGGGAATTTCGCGGGGGTCGCGGCCCATTTGCCGGCACCAGCCCCAGTTCCGCCCTGACTGCTCGCACGCCACTTCTCCCTTGTCGACGACGACCACAAGAAATCCGCGTTCCGACAGTTCGAGTGCCGTTGTGATGCCGATGATCCCGGCCCCTATAATCACGGCATCGGCTTTTTCGGGCAGGGCCTCATTGGGTGTCACAACATCGATTGCAGGCATGGGGTCTCTTAGCCCAAAGGAACCTCTACTGTGAACGCAATTGAGTTTCCATCGCGCTAGACCTGTGGAAAGGCCTTTCGGTATTGTTCGATCAGGTGTTTGCGGGAGACTTCGGTGTAAACTTGGGTGGTCGAAAGGGAGGCGTGGCCAAGAAGTTCCTGGATGATGCGAAGGTCGGCGCCATTGCCAAGAAGATGGGAGGCAAAGGAATGGCGAAGTGCATGGGGCGTTGCGGTGTCGGGAAGCGAAAGGGCGCCGCGCAGTTTTTCCATTAGTAATTGGACGATGCGGGGCGAGAGCACACCACCTTTCACGCCCTTGAACAGCGGCTCCTGGGCGGACAGCGGAAATGGGCAGGCTGACTGGTAGGCCGCAACTGTCTCGCGGACTTGGGGAAGGACAGGAACAAGGCGCGACTTGCCGCCCTTGCCCTTGACGATCATGGGATTGGCGGCAAAATTTCGCGGTGTCAGTGCCAGGGCCTCTGAAATGCGAAGCCCGCAGGCATAAAGCATGGTGAGGACGGCGCGATCCCGCAATCCCGTCCAGTCCGGCGCAAGTTCGGCGGACAGCGCCGCCACCTGGGCTGCATCCTGTTCCGGCAGGGGCCGTGGAATGGCGTGGGGCAGTTTGGGGGTGCGCACCGCCCCATAGGCGGAATTGACGAAATGACCATTGCGTTCGGCAAAGCGGAAAAACGAGCGCAGCGACGAAACCTGCCGTGCGAGAGAGCGGCTTCCAATTTCCTCTGCGCGCCTGCTCGCCATGAAGGCGCGGAAATCCGCCAGCGATGCGCTGGCAAGCGCGGCCTTGTCCGGCAGTTCACCCGTGTGCTCCGCCAGAAAACCGGCAAACTGCCCCAGATCGCGGCCATAGGCCTCCCGGGTTTTTGCGGCCAAGCGGCGTTCCGATGCCAGAAACTGCAACCACTGCCGGGCCACGGCACCTGCATCGGCAGCGAGGTTGAACTGCGGGATTTCCATGTGTGCACCTTAATGCCACATTTGTTGACGGGATGTTACACCTGCCAAATGATCATATGGTCTGGCCCGTCTTCTTCCAGTCAGACAGGAATGACTCAATGCCCTTGTCGGTGAGCGGGTGGTTGTAGAGCGCCTTGAGAACGGCAGGAGGCGCCGTGGCATAGTCGGCACCGATCAGGGCTGCTTCCTTGATGTGGTTGACGGTGCGGATGGAGGCCGCAAGGATATTGGTCTTGAAGCCGTAGTTGTCATAGATGGTGCGGATCTCTGAAATCAGCTCCATGCCCGGCAGGTTGATGTCGTCGAGCCTGCCGATGAAGGGCGAGATAAACGTGGCACCGGACTTTGCGGCCAGCAGCGCCTGATTGGCGGAAAAACACAGTGTCACGTTCACCATGGTGCCTTCGCCTGACAGCGTTCGGCAGGCCTTGAGGCCGGCTGGTGTCAACGGCACCTTGATCGCCACGTTCTTGGCTATCTTGCGCAGCTCATTGCCCTCGCGGATCATGCCCTCAAAGTCCAGGGCCGCCACTTCTGCTGAAACGGGGCCGGACACGAGCGCGCAGATTTCGGCAATCACGTCCTTGAACTTGCGGCCCGACTTGGCGATGATCGAGGGATTGGTCGTGACGCCGTCAACAAGGCCCATGTCCTGGGCCGCCGTGATTTCGGCAATGTCAGCGGTATCGGCGAAGAATTTCATGGGCCTCTCCTTCAGTGTCTGCGGGGGTCGATGCCGCATTGCGCCTTTGCCAGTATACAGAGACGGTCGAGAATTTTCTGCACTGAATTCGCCGTGCAGGATTGGCCATCAATGGCAGTGACGGGCCGCACGAGGCGCAGCGAGTTGGTCAGAAAAACCGCGTCAGCTTCGGCAAGCTGGCGTTGTGTGAGGGCTGTTTCGACCGGCTGCAGCCCGATCCCCGCCGCTTCCTTCAGCAGCACGCCGCGCATGATGCCAGGCAGGATGGCCTGATCGAGCGCTGGCGTCACCAGCTTCGTGCCTGAGAGGGCAAAGATATTGGCAATCGTCGATGATGCCACATGGCCGTCCGTATTGAGCATGATGGCGTCATCGGCACCCACGTGTGCGGCCTGTCGTGCGGCAGCGACGTTGTCGGCATAGCTCAGAGTCTTGTGGGTTGCGGTGACGCTCGCGGCGTTGCGGCGAATTGCAGAGGTGGCGAGCTTGGCAGATCGACCAGTCAACGCATGATCAAACGGATCCAACGTCGCCAACACGCCTGTTGGTCCAGCTTCACCCGCAAGGCCCCGGTCGGTTGCGCCGCGCATCAATGTCAGCCGCAGGACATGGGTTGCGGAACCGCCGGCAGTGAGAAGTCCCGTCATCGCTTCGTCGATTTCGCGTTCGGGAAAGGAAATGCCAAGCACCGCGGCAGACGCCCTCATCCGCGCAAGATGTTCCCCGCGCCACAGCGCCACATGATTGACGACCAGTATGGTTTCAAAAAGCCCATCGCCCAGCGTCAGGGCACGGTCGCGCGGAGAAAGGCTTATCGCGCCGTCATTGACGATCCCGCCATCAAACCACACCAGAGTCATGCCACCACCTTGAGGAAATTGCGCAACAGGTCATAGCCGTGTTCTGTGAGGATCGACTCAGGGTGAAACTGCACACCAAAGGTCGGGTGCTGGCGATGCTGCAGGCCCATCACCTCACCGTCTTCACTGCGCGCCGTTACGGTGAGTGGCATTTGCGCGTTCTCCTCCACGATCAGCGAATGATAGCGCCCGGCGCTGAAGCCCTGCGGCAGGCCGGAAAAAACGCCCCCGCCATCGTGCAGGATACGGGAACTGTCGCCATGCATGGGGTGATTTGCACGAACGACAGCACAGCCGAAGGCCTCGCCGATCACCTGGTGACCGAGGCAGATGCCGAGGATCGGCACATGGCCCGAGTGCTCCCGCACGATGGCAAGCGATTGGCCCGCCTGTTGCGGGGCGCAGGGCCCGGGCGAAATGACAATGGCTTTGACTGTCAAGTCTGCCGTCGAAACATTGTCATTGCGGCGCACCTTCACGCTCTCCCCCAGCTCTTCGAAATAGCGGGCGATGTTGAAGACAAAGCTGTCGTAGTTGTCGATGATCAGGATCATGGCGTCGCAGCCTTTGCGAATGCCTCCATGATGCGGGCAATCTTGGTCAGGCTTTCCTCATATTCGGCGGCGGGCTCGGAGCGCGCCGTGATGCCGCCGCCACCCTGAACACGCACTCGCCCGCCCACCACCTGAACAGTGCGGATTGCAATGTTGAAATCGCAGTGGCCGTTCGTGCCGAGATAGCCGATCGAACCGCAATAGACGCCGCGTGGTACCCCTTCCAGCGCGGCGATCACTTCCATGGCCCTGATCTTGGGGGCTCCGGTAATGGAGCCACCGGGAAAAACCGCAGCAAGGAGATCAATCATCGCCTTGTCGGGCCTGAGGTCGCCCTGCACCACGGACACGAGATGGTGAACATTGGCATAGGATTCGAGGCCGCACAGCACCGGCACGCGCACACTTCCCGGTTTGCACACGCGCGAGAGATCATTGCGCAGCAGATCGACTATCATCACATTCTCGGCCCGGTCCTTGCGCGAGGCCTGCAATTCCATGACGAGGGCTGCATCCCTCGCGGGGTTGTCATCGCGCCGTCTTGTGCCTTTGATGGGGCGGGCCTCGGCGGTTTTGCCGTCAAAGCGCACCAGGCGCTCGGGCGAAGATGAGACAAGTTTGATGCCGTCATAGTCGAGAAGGGCCGCAAATGTTGCGGGGTTTTTCTCGCGCAGCGACTTGTAGAATGAAAAGGCATCAAATCCTGCGGGCTCCGCTGCCGAAAATGTCTGGGTGATGTTGGCCTGGAAAATATCGCCGTCGAGTATGAAATCCACGGTCCTGGCGACGGCTCTTTCATAGTCCGGGCGCGGCAGGTTCGAGGCAAAGCCCGTGACGGTGTGGGAGCCAAGGGCCGCCTGCCGGTTGCGCAGGCGCTGTTCAAGCGCATCTGCGGCACTTTCGCTTTCGGAAAAGATCCAGGCCCGTTCCTGCAAATGGTCAATGCCGATGACGGTCGGGAAGAAATGCATTTCTATATCGGGTGTAAAGGAAGTAAAATCCGGCAATCGCGCGCCGGGCTCGAGGGCCTTGCCAAACTCATAGGCGATGTAGCCGGCCCAGCCACCCTGAAACGGCGGCAGGCCAGGGACATGGGTGCGTGCCTCACGGCGCAAACGGCGCTGGAGCACCTCCAGGGGCGCTGACTCCTGCAGCACATCATCCAGAAAGGCCTGTCCGTTCACGACCTTCAGCGTGGAATTCGGGTCGGCGGCCAGAAAGGAATAGCGCCCCAGATGCTCGTGGCGCTGCACGCTTTCCAAAAGTGTCAGGGCGCGCGCGCCTTTCAGCCTGCGCGCCATGGCAAAAGGCTCGGCGTAGATGATCTCCCGGACGCGGGGCAACGGCGGCGAACCGGCTTTGCGGCGTTTCTGCTGCATGGCCGGGATATAGGGCTGGAAGGCAATTGCCGTCACGTCTATTTCAGGGGCATGGCGAAATTCCCGGCGAGAGTCGCAGAGGTGCTGCTGCCCCTGGCACTGGCGCAAGCCTATACCTATGCCGTGCCGGACGGAATGGCGCTGGAGCCGGGCCACTATGTGGAGGTTCCGCTGGGGCCGCGCAGCTACATCGGCGTCGTTTGGGAGGTGAGGCCCGCCCAGCCCACCAACATGAAACTGCGCGATGTGGCCCAGGTGTTCGACACGCCCATCATGTCACCGACACACCGGCGCTTCATCGAATGGCTGGCGGATTACTATCTTGAACCCAAGGGCAATGTGTTGCGCATGGTGCTGCGGGTGCCGTCGGCCTTCGAGGCGGTGCGGGCCCAGGTCGCCTATCGCATGGGTCCGACGCCACCCAAGCGCCTGACGCCCCAGCGCTTGCGGGTCCTGGAGGTGTCACGGGATGGCTTTGCCCTGTCAGCCCGCGAGCTTGCGGATGCGGCGGGCGTGGGTCCATCCGTCATCAAGGCCATGGCCAAGGATGGGGCGCTGGAAAGCGTGGCGCTGCCGATCTTAAGGCCCTTTGCCGGACCTGATCCGGACGCAGGGGCCCACCACCTGTCGGAAGAGCAGGAAGCGGCTGCGGCGGTGCTTCGTGACAGCGTGCGTGACCGCCGCCACAAAGTGACATTGCTGGATGGCGTGACGGGTTCCGGCAAGACAGAGGTTTATTTCGAAGCCATGGCGGAAGCTTTGCGCCAGGGAAATCAGGTGCTGTTGCTGCTCCCGGAAATCGCACTCACGGCACCTTTTCTGGCGCGTGTCGAGCAGCGCTTTGCTGCGGCACCTGCGGGCTGGCATTCGGACTTGAGACCCCGCGAGCGCGAGCGGACCTGGCGTGGCGTTGCCGATGGCTCGGCGCGCATTGTCGTGGGCGCACGTTCGGCATTGTTCCTGCCCTGGGCCGCTCTTGGCCTCATCATCGTCGATGAGGAGCATGAGGGCGCCTACAAGCAGGATGACGGTGTGACCTATCACGCCCGTGACATGGCGGTTCTCTATGGCAGCCTCGCAAATTTTCCGGTCATTTTGTCATCGGCCACGCCGTCACTTGAAAGCCTCGTCAATGTGGATCGCGGCCGCTATGCCACAGTAAAATTGCAAGACCGTCATGGACGGCCCGAGCTGCCCGCCATCAGCCTTGTGGACATGCGCCAGGCGGAGGTGGAGGCAGGATCATGGATCTCGGCGGCTTTGCTGCACGAGGTGAAGGCAACGCTTGCGAGCGGTGACCAGGCCCTGCTGTTCCTCAATCGCCGGGGCTATGCACCGCTGACGCTGTGCCGGGCCTGCGGGCATCACCTCAAGTGCCCGAATTGTGCCGCTGCCGTTGTTGAACACAGGTTCCGGCGCATCCTGCAATGCCATCACTGCGGCCATCAGGAGCCAGTGCCGGGGTCCTGCCCCAAATGCGGCACGGAAGGAAAACTCGTTCCCGTTGGGCCGGGCGTCGAGCGCCTTGCGGAAGAGGCGGCCCGGCATTTTCCCGACGCGCGCCTCGCGGTTCTTTCAAGCGACATCACGCGTGGCCCCCTGCTCAAGGACGTGCTCCGTGATGTGAGTGATGGCGCCTACAACCTGGTGATCGGCACGCAGCTGGTGGCCAAGGGCCATCACTTCCCGTTCCTGACCCTGGTGGGTGTGATTGATGCAGATCTGGCGCTTGAATCATCCGACCCCCGGGCGGGCGAGCGGACCTGGGCGCTCTTGGCGCAGGTGGCGGGCCGGGCCGGGCGCGGAGAAAAACCGGGCCTGGCCTTCGTGCAGACCCATGCTCCCGATCATCCCCTGATGCAGGCGCTCAGAAGCGGTGCGCGCGAGCGCTACCTCGCTGAGGAAAAGCTCATCCGACAAGGCGCCGGATTGCCACCCTATGGAAGGTTTGCGGCCATCATTGTTTCCGATGAGGATGGTGCCAGCGCCGAGCGCCTGGCCCGCCTGCTTGGCAAAACTGTTCCGCCTACGGATGATGTTGAGGTGCTGGGTCCGGCGATCGCCCCCATTTCCGTCATTCGTGGACGCCACCGCTGGCGGTTGCTGGTCAAGGCGGCGCGGGATGTGGACATCCAGGCGTTCCTGCGGCTGTGGCTGGGTGCGGTGAAGGTGAAAGGCTCGCTCAAGCTGCAGATTGATGTCGATCCTTACAATTTTCTCTGAGCCCAGATTTTCTGAGCCCAGATTTTCTGAGTCTTGACGCTCAAACCGACCAGCCACCGTCAATGGCAATGGCCTGCCCGGTGACGAAGGCGCTTTCGTCACTTGCCAAATAAACGACCAGCGCGGCAATTTCCTCTGGCTGGCCAAGCCTGCCCATGGGCTGGCGCGCGATGAAGGCGGCCTTGGCCTTTTCATAATCGCCCGATGCCCGCATGCGCTCATGCAGTGAGGGCGTGTCGACCGTGCCGGGGCAGATGGCGTTCACGCGGATGCCCTTGCTGAGATAATCCGCCGCCATGGCCTTGGTCATGCCGATGACGGCGGCCTTGCTGGTTCCATAGAGAAAGCGGTTCGCCACACCTTTGACGGACGAGGCAAGGGACGCCATGTTGATGATCGAGGCACTTCCCTTCGCCAGCCAGCCCGGGGTGAAGGCACGCATCATCCGGTAATGGGCTCTGACGTTGATGTCGAAGGCAAAATCCCAGTCCTTGTCCGTCACATCAAGAATTGTGCCCGCATGCACAGTGCCCGAACAATTGAACAATATGTCTGGTGTGCCAATGGCGGAAGCCACACTGTCCACCTCCGCTTGCTTTGTCACATCAAGCCTCAAGACAGTGATAGCAGTGCTTTCCTTGGCGAGTTCCGCCAGTGCGGCTTCATTGATGTCGGTGGCGAAAACGCGCGCCCCTTCCGCCACCATGGCCGTGACCGTTGCCCGGCCAATGCCTTGTGCGGCCGACGTCACGACCGCAATCTTGCCTGCCAACCGGTTTCCCATCGCTCAGCGCTTTGCCTTTTTGGCCTTTTTTGCCGAACGCTTTGCGGGGCGTGCGGCTTTGGCGGGCCTCGCGGCCTTTTTTGCAAGTGCGGCTTCAACCATGATTTCAACATCAATGCCGGGGGCGGCGAGTTTCGCTTCAACCGTAGCCCGCGCCGGTGTGGCGCCCGGCACCACCCAGCCGTCCCAGACGGAATTCATTTCCGCAAAACTCTTGATGTCGGTGAGCCAGATATTCGCCTTGACGATGTGGGTCTTGTCGGTGCCTGCCTGCTTCAGCGTGACGTCAATCTGTTCCAGAATGTCCTTGGTCTGCTCGGCCACTGACTTGCCCAGCGCCGTGTGCGGGGTGTAGCCGGCAAGATAGACCATGCCATTGTGGATGACGGCCGCACTCATGCGCTTGCCGGGTTCGATGCGTTTTAGTGCCATGATGTTGCTCCTCGTATGCAGCGGGGCTCTATCGCATTCCTTGTGGATCGGCAATTGCCATTCAAGCTCGTACCCCGCGTGGGATGATGGACAATTCGGGTGGTTGCATTATGCTCCGCCCGTGCGCAACGCATTCATGGACATGTTTGATCTGGCCGCCCCGATTGTGCAGGCGCCCATTGGCAGCTTGGCGAATGTCGCTCTGGCGACAGCGGTCGGGCGTTCCGGCGGTCTCGGATCGCTTGCCATGACATGGACAGAGCGCGGCGAAGGGATGGCACTCGCCTCCCGGATGAAGGCTGCAAATGTGCCGTTCTTTTTCAATTTTGTTCTGCGTTTTGGCACGGAAAAGCTGCCCTGGTACTACGGTTCCGGTCTTCCGGCGGTGACTTTGTCCTGGGGTATCGATCAGGAGATCTTGGGGCGTTTCAAGGCCGTAGGCACCAGGGTGGGCGTGCAAGTCGCTTCGGCAGCGGGCGCACGGGCGGCACTGGCGTCCGGGGCTGAATTTCTCATCGCCCAGGGCGTCGAAGCAGGCGGCCACGTGCAGTCATCAACGCCTTTGGACCGGCTGTTGAAGGATGTTGTGGCGATTGCCGGAACGGTGCCGGTGGTCGCCGCAGGTGGCATTTCAACGGCGCAGGACATTGCCCGCGTGATGAAGGCGGGCGCGCAGGCTGTGATGATGGGGACGCGTTTTGTCGCGTCGGCAGAATCTTCTGCCCATGATCTCTACAAGCAGGCGCTGGTTAAGGCAGAGCTCGAGGACCAGGCCTATACCCACTGTTTTGATATAGACTGGCCCTATGCCATGCACGGGGTTATCCGCAATTCGACGTTTCAGGCTTGGGAAGCCGCCGGACACCCGGTCGCACCGCATCGCCCCGGCGAAGGCGATATTGTGATCCATCAGGGCGGCAAAGCGCTTGTCCGTTATTGTGATACGCCGCCCGCAGCCGACGCCGAGGGCGATATCCTTGCGGCTTGCCTCTATGCTGGCACAAGCGTTCATGGCATCAGCAGCGTGCGCCCTGCGGCGGACATTGTGCAATCACTCTGGGCCGAAACACAGTACCTTCTGGCCTGAGCCGCATCCTGCGTCAGGCAAACGTCGCGTCGTGGGCGAGAACGGCGTTGAGTAGAACCTGCACGCCGGCGCCGCATTCGTCCAGCGTGGTTGACTCCGCCTCATTGTGCGAAATTCCGCCGAGACACGGCACGAAGATCATGGTCGTCGGTGCGACGCGGGCGATGTAGGCGGCATCGTGTCCAGCCCCTGACGCCATTTCACGCGATGAGAACCCAGCCTGCTTCGCGCCCTGCCGCACACAGTCAATGAGGTTTGGCGCGAATTTCACGGCCGGCGAATTCCAGATGCGTTTTTCTTCCAGCTCAAGGTTCAAGTCGGCGGCGATTTTTGGCAGGGCCTCCTGATAGGCCTTCTCCATCTTGTCCAAAATCTTCTCATCGGGATGGCGGAGATCCACGGTGAAGAACACTTCTCCCGGAACAACATTGCGGCTGTTGGGGCGGTTTTCAATCAAACCCACCGAAGCCACACCCGGCAGATGAGCCATGCCCACCTGATGGATGGCCTCAATCATCCGTGATGCGCCGAGCAGCGCGTTCTTGCGCAGACCCATGGGTGTTGCCCCCGTATGCGACTCTTGTCCGCGCACCGTCACTTCGTACCAGCGCATGCCCTGCACACCCGTCACCACGCCGATCATCTTGCTCTCGGCCTCGAGGATCGGCCCCTGTTCGATGTGAAGCTCGAACATGGCGGAGAACTTGATTGAGCCCGCCTTGTGCGTACCCTTGTAACCAATGCGCTCAAGCTCGTCGCCGAGCTTGATGCCTTGGCGGTCCTCGCGGGAATAGGCGAAGTCCGGCGTGAAGACGCCCGCATAGACACCGGAACAGAGCATGGCAGGCGCAAAGCGCGAGCCTTCCTCGTTGGTCCAGTTGACGATCATCAGGGGCGCGTTGCTCTCGTAGCCCATGTCCACCAGCGTGCGCATGACTTCAAGTGGGCCGAGCACACCCAACACACCATCAAACTTGCCACCCGTCGGTTGTGTGTCGAGATGGGACCCCATGGCGACAGGAGCAATATCCGAGCGCTTGCCGGGGCGGGTGGCAAACATGTTGCCGACTTCATCCACCTCCACAGTGCAGCCCAGCTTTTCACATTCCGCCTTGAACCAGTCCCTCACCTTCTTGTCTTCGTCGGAAACAGTGAGCCGTTTGATGCCGCCCTTGGGCGTGCCGCCGAATTGCGCGGTTTCCATGAGTGTATCCCACAGGCGCTGCGGATTGATCGTGAGATTGGTCTTGGACGGCATGTTCAGGCAATCTTGATGTCGGTGTGGATGAAGTCATCTCCCTTGCATAGCAAGGGAACCTTCAGAATTTTGGCGCAGGCATAGGCGAAACAATCACCCATATTAAGCCGGGCCGGATGGCCCTGGCCGCGACCAAACTGCTGGAAGGCGTTTAATGCCACAGCAGCAAAGCGGGGTTCTATTGCAACAGACCCGATTCTGAATATCTCCTGGAAATGCTCAACCGTCTCGGATGCATCAGGCATGGACATCTCTCTCACGCGCCGAATGGCCATCACCGTTTCGTATGAAGCAATGGCAGACATTGTCCGGCGCGAAGAGGACTTCAACTTCAATCGCAACACGTCGCGGTCCACATCATTGAGAATGATTGCGACGGCGGCAGATGCATCAATGAACACTGCTAGTCCTCATAGAGACCATCATAGAACGCCTTGTCGGCCTTGAAGCCGGTGTCACGGTAAGTTGCAAGCTTTCTATCCAGCGCGGCAAGCTGGGCTTCCTCGTCATCTGTACCCACTTCCGCAAGGTTCTTCAGCACCGCGCTCCTGATTGCCTCGGTGAGCGTAACCCCCCGGCGCTTGGCCAACCTGCGCACAGCAGCACTGGTCGCCGGGTCTTTCACATAAATGCTCATAGTATATACCTTCAACCGACGAGTATATACCAATTGAGTGGCAATGCAAATGACACATTCGGTGCCGTTGCTGCGCGAATCCCTGTCGCAAAGCCTTCGCCTTTTGCGGGATTTGACGAATTCCAGTTGCCCGCCCCGTGCACCAAGGGCCATATCACGCCATCATGATGAAGAAGAATTCGGCCACACTCGGTGCGGGTCCACCCACCCCTTCAACCCCCGAACCCGGCCAGTGGCGGACACTGAAGGGCCTTCTGCCCTATCTTTGGCCGACGGGGAGAAGCGATCTGAAGGCGCGGGTTGTGATCGCCCTCGTGCTTCTCGTGACCTCCAAACTTGTCACTGTCGCGAGCCCCTATGCCTTCAAGGCGGCAACAGATGCCCTGAACAGCAGGACGAATGCCCAGGTGGCGCTTCTCTCCGTGCCGCTGTTCATGGTTCTGGCCTACGGCCTTGGCCGCATCCTCATGGTGGTGTTCGCCCAGCTGCGCGACGCACTCTTTGCGAAGGTGGGTCAGCGCGCCGTCCGTGAACTTTCCTTTTCCACCTTCAGGCACCTGCACCAGCTCTCTCTGTCCTTCCATCTGGGCCGCCGCACCGGTGGCCTGTCACGGATCATTTCACGCGGCATCAATGGCGTGGATTCCGTGCTGCGCTTTGCGCTTTTCAACACGCTGCCGACAATGCTTGAGATCGCTCTCGTCTGCGTCGTTGTCGGCATTTCCTTCGGCACTGCCTATGTCTGGATCGTTGCAGTGACAATCATTGCCTATGTCGTGTTCAGCTACTGGGCAACCGAGCGGCGCATCTCGATCCGCCGCGACATGAATGAGGCCGACAATGACGCCGGCACAAAGGCCATCGACAGTCTCCTGAATTTCGAAACCGTCAAGTATTTCGGCAATGAACAGCTGGAAGCCCAACGCTATGACATGGCAATGGCGCGCTACGAAAAAGCCGCCATCAAGACCTGGGTGTCATTGGCCGTGCTTAATGCCGGTCAGGCTGTCATTTATTCAGCCGGTCTCACCCTTTCGATGGTTCTTGCGGCCCGCGAGGTTCTCGCAGGCTCGCTGACCATCGGTGACTTTGTCATGATCAATGCCGTGATGATCCAACTCTACATGCCGCTCAATTTCATTGGCTCATCCTACCGCGAAATCAAGCAGGGCCTCATTGATGTGGAAGGCATGTTCAGCATCCTGAGGGAAAACGCGGAGATCAAAGACCGTCCCGGTGCGGCGGCCTTCGTACCGGGCCAGGGCCATATTGTTTTTGATGACGTGCGTTTTGCCTATGACGAGGAGCGCCCCATCCTCCGCGGGCTCAGTTTCACCGTGCCTGCCGGCAAGACGGTTGCCATTGTGGGCCCCTCCGGGGCGGGAAAATCCACGATCTCAAGGCTCATTTTCCGCTTTTATGACGTGACTTCGGGCCACATCAGCATCGATGGCCAGGACATCCAGGCCGTGACCCAGGAGAGTCTGCGCCGGGCCTTGGGCATGGTGCCGCAGGACACGGTGCTCTTCAACGACACCATTGAATACAATATTGCCTATGGCAGGCCGGGTGCCTCGAAAGCCGAGATTGTTGAAGCAGCCAAGCTCGCCCAGATCAACGACTTCATCCTGTCTCTCCCCAAGGGGTACGACAGCATGGTCGGCGAGCGGGGCCTGAAACTGTCGGGCGGCGAAAAGCAGCGCGTCTCCATCGCCCGCACCATCCTGAAGGCACCGCCCATCCTGGTGCTCGACGAGGCGACCTCGGCGCTCGACAGCTTCACCGAGCAGGAAATCCAGGCCGCCCTCCGCCAGGTCTCGAAAGACAGGACAACTTTGGTCATTGCCCATCGGCTCTCGACCATTGTCGAGGCTGACGAGATCATCGTGCTCGACAAGGGCATCATTGCCGAGCGCGGCACCCACGGCGCTCTCTTGCGGAAAAAAGGCCTCTATGCCGCCTTGTGGAACCGCCAGCGCGAAGCCGACGAGGCCCGCCGCAAGCTTGCCCAGAACCTCGATGAACGCTTACCCAGCGCATCGGACAAGCACATGGAATCATTTGAGAAGTGAAAGATGCGCCAGATTCAATATGCCACAGCAACTTGTCCGCGTTCACTTGAACGCGGGTTGCTGTGGAGCGGAAGACATGGCACTGGTGAAACACGCCGGACCTGCAAGCTGACATCCCATCTTGCCGAGCCCACAGTTTCTTTCGTTTTTCCGCCAATTGCTGTAAGGGGCGCGGCCATGAACATTGTCACAAGCATGACCTCCTCCCTCGCCCCCATCCATCGTGAAGGCTATCCCTTTGTGCTGGCGGCTGCCGCCGTCACACTCCTGCTCTTCGTCGTGGGTCTTGATCCGCTGGCCTGGGCCGCGGTTGTTGTGACACTCTGGTGCGCATATTTTTTCCGTGACCCGGAGCGCGTGACGCCGACCCGCGAAGGGCTCGTCATTTCTCCAGCCGATGGCCGTGTGAGCGCCATTTCCCAGGTGCTGCCGCCGCCGGAGCTTGATCTGCCCCACGAAACCCACACCCGCATTTCCGTATTCATGAATGTCTTTGATGTCCATGTGAACCGGGCACCCCTTGCTGCCCGCATCACCAAACTCACCTACGTGCCGGGGGCCTTCGTCAATGCCGAGTTGGACAAGGCCAGCGAGGACAATGAGCGCCAGGCCCTGACCCTGGAGCGTGACGACGGCAGCAGGATCGGCGTGGTGCAGATCGCCGGCCTCGTGGCGCGCCGCATCGTGAAATTCGTGGACGAGGACGAACGCCTGACGGCGGGCCAGCGCTTCGGCCTGATCCGCTTTGGCAGCCGTGTTGACGTCTATTTGCCAAAGGCCGTGGCACCCCTGGTCTGCGTCGGGCAACGGGCCGTCGCCGGGGAAACCGTGCTGGCTGATTTTACCGCCGGTGAAATGGCCCGTGTGGGCCGCAAGAGCTGATGACCAGCGATCCCGAAAGCCAGCCTTCGCCGGCAAGCGGGTTCAAGACGGTGCCGGTGCGCTTTTTGCTGCCCAACCTGATCACGCTTCTGGCGTTGTGCAGCGGCGTCACCGCAATCCGCCTTGCGGTCGAAGGCCGCTACGAGATTGCCGTTGCCGCCGTCATCCTCGCCATCTTTCTGGACGCCGTGGATGGCAGGCTCGCCCGCTATCTGAAGGGTACTTCGCGCTTTGGCGCCGAACTTGATTCACTTGCGGACTTTGTCAATTTTGGCGTGGCCCCGGCGATCCTGATCTATTTCTGGTCGTTGAACAGCCTCAAGCCTGGTGGCTGGGTCATATCCCTGATGCTGTCGGTGGCCTGTGCCTTGCGCCTTGCCCGTTTCAACGTGGCGCCCGATGATCCGCTCAAACCGGCTTTTGCCCACTCATTCTTTGCAGGAATTCCCGCACCTGCGGGTGCCGGCCTTGCCATGGCTCCCATGTATCTGGGCTTTCTCGACATCATTCCCGAAGGCCATGTCTATGCAAAGTTTGTCGCACCCTACGTCGTTGTGATTGCCATCCTGATGGTCAGCCGCGTGCCGACATTTTCAGGAAAGACGCTCACCAAAGTGCCGCGTGAACTGGTGCTGCCGGTCCTGGCGGCGGCGGCACTGGTCATCGTCTGCCTGATCACGTTTCCCTGGGAAACGCTCGCCCTTTTTGCGGCTGCCTATATGGCCCTGATACCGCTCAGCATCAGGAGTTACCTGCGCCACAAGCGGCACACTTCGCAGCAGAGCTAGACTTTTTCCCAGCGCCCGGTTTTCCCCGCCTTGAAGAATGCGTCGATGATTTTCATGTTCTGGATGGCGTCTTCAACGCCCCAGACGGGTTTTTCCGCCTTGCGCACGGCCCGGCCAAAAGCCTCCGCCTGCAGCATGTACTGGTCGGAAACGGGATAACTCACCCATTCTCCCACGTTCATTTCAGCACCTTGCACGAAAATGCGGTTGGGAATTTCCGGGGGTGCGTTGAAGGGGATTTCCACCTCGATCCGGCCCGTGGTTCCCATGATCTGCACCCGCTGGAAGGGTGCAAGCTGCGTTGATGCCGTGAATGAGAGGTGCCGTCCCTTGCCGAAATCCGCCAATCCCCCCATCAGCCTGTCGGTCTTGAACTTGGGGTCATAGTCAATGGTTGCGGCAACCCGCGTGGGTTCCGCCCCGAAAATGAAACGCGACACGGTGATTGGATAGCAGCCGATGTCCAGAAGGCCACCGCCGCCGATGCCCGCCATGTTGCGCACGTTCCTGGGGTCGCGGTTGAAATAGCTGAACATCACCTGGATGGCCCGCACCTCGCCGATCTCGCCAGCTTTCACGCGTGCACGCGCATCGATCCATTGCGGTGCATGACGCACCATGAAGGCCTCCGCCACCAGGATTTTCCTTGGAATTTTGCGGAGTTTGGCAGCTTCCTTGGCAGTGATGGCAATCGGCTTTTCACA
>JANPDD010000048.1:0-3278 GCA_031431295.1 Hyphomicrobiales bacterium
GTCCGGAACGACCCCCACCCTTTATCCCTCCCCACAAGGGGGAGGGAAAACCAACATCGACTCCGTCAATTGTCATGACGCTCTAGCCAACTGGCTGGCAAACGAAATGACTTTTACCCCCTACTCCAAAACCCGTCGCACCGCCCCCTTGGATGCGCTGGTCGTCAGCGCCGCATAGGCCTTGAGCGCGTTCGTCACGTTGCGTTTGCGTTTTTCGGCTGGCTTGTAGCCCTTGGCTTCCTGCGCTTTGCGGCGCTTGGCCAACACATCTTCCGCCACCGCAAGTTTGATCGTGCGGTTGGGGATGTCGATTTCGATCAAATCCCCCTGCTCCACCAGCGCGATTAGGCCACCCTCCGCCGCTTCCGGCGAAACGTGGCCGATCGACAATCCGCTCGTGCCCCCGGAGAAGCGGCCATCGGTCAGGAGCGCGCAGGCTTTGCCCAGCCCCTTCGATTTGATGTAGCTCGTGGGATAGAGCATTTCCTGCATGCCCGGACCGCCGATGGGGCCTTCGTAGCGGATCACCACCACATCGCCCGCCTTCACCTCGCCATTCAGAATGCCGAGCACGGCGCTGTCCTGGCTTTCGAACACCACGGCGGGGCCGGTGAATTTGAGGATCGATTCATCCACGCCTGCGGTTTTGACAATGCAGCCCTGCGCGGCGATGTTGCCCGACAATACCGCAAGCCCGCCATCTTTTGAGAACGGCGTTTCGGCGGAACGGATCACGCCCTTCGCGCGATCGGTATCCAAATCGTCCCAGCGGCGGGATTGTGAAAACGCGGTTTGGGTGGGAACGCCGCCCGGTGCCGCGAGGTAGAAATCCTTCACCGTCTTTGAATTGGTGCGGGTGATATCCCAATGGTTGATGGCGGCCCCCAGCGAGGTGGAATGCACCGTCGGCAATTCGCCGTGGATCAGCCCTGCCTTTTCCAATTCGCCGAGGATCGACATGATGCCGCCGGCCCGGTGCACGTCTTCCATGTGGACGTCAGACTTCGCAGGGGCCACCTTGCACAGCACGGGAACCCGGCGCGACAGGCGGTCAATATCGGCCAATGTAAAATCAATCTCGCCCTCGTGGGCCGCCGCCAAAATATGCAGCACCGTGTTGGTGGAGCCGCCCATGGCGATATCCAGCGTCATGGCGTTTTCGAAGGCCTTCTTCGATGCCACCTTGCGCGGCAACACGCTCTCGTCGTTCTGCTCGTAGTAGCGCTTGGCGATATCAACGATGAGGTGCCCCGCTTCGAGGAACAGGCGCTTGCGGTCGGCGTGGGTGGCGAGTGTGGAGCCGTTGCCGGGCAGCGAAAGGCCCAGCGCCTCCGTCAGGCAGTTCATGGAATTGGCCGTGAACATGCCGGAGCACGAGCCGCAGGTTGGGCACGCCGAGCGTTCGATCTTGTCCACTTCCGCGTCGGAATATGTGTCGTCGGCTGCCACCACCATGGCGTCCACAAGGTCGAGCGCCTTCACCTGGCCCGTAGCGGCAATGTATTTTCCGGCCTCCATGGGCCCGCCCGACACGAACACGGTGGGGATGTTCAAGCGCATCGATGCCATCAACATGCCGGGGGTGATCTTGTCGCAATTGGAGATGCACACCATGGCGTCAGCGCAGTGGCCGTTGACCATGTATTCAACGCTGTCGGCGATGATCTCGCGCGAGGGGAGCGAATACAACATGCCGTCGTGGCCCATGGCGATGCCGTCATCGAGTGCGATGGTGTTGAACTCCTTGGCCACACCGCCCGCCGCCTCAATCTCGCGGGCCACCATTTGTCCGAGGTCCTTGAGGTGCACATGGCCCGGCACAAATTGCGTGAAGGAATTGACCACGGCGATGATCGGTTTGCCAAAATCACCATCCTTCATGCCGGTGGCGCGCCACAGCGCCCGGGCGCCCGCCATGTTGCGGCCGTGGGTTGTGGTGCGGGAACGATAGGCGGGCATGGGGTGGTGTCCTGTGGTGTTTGACAGGGTGTTTAGCACCTCAAAGGCGGCAAATGAAAGGGCGTGTGGGCTGTGCCGAAGGCTCAGGCCGCCGCTGCCAGCCGTCCCATCTCCTGCGCGAATTCAAAGCGCAATTGTTTCGCTTCGTTCTCAGGCAGCCAATTGGCCATGTTTGGAAAGATCAGCTGCCAAACGCCCGCGTCATGTTCGTTCCAGGGCATAGTCTTAGCGGCCTTTGCTGTAGACAGCAAATCATGCAACCGCTTGCGGATGACAACCGGATCCGGTTCATCACTTTTCTTGGACGGCTGCATGCGATTTTCGCCGTCACCAAAAAAGCTACCTTGCGCTGGCTTATGTCCAAAAAGATCGTTCTGTGTCATGTCATTCATTTGGCGAAGGACCCAACCCAACGGCGGCGCGTCCCAGCACCTGCTTTAATGTCTCGTCCAATATTTTATCTGACTTTGCGCATAAATCAATCAGTTCAGCAATTCGTCCACAAATGTCGCGCAACTCCATCGCGAGCGCAAAATCAACATCTAAACCCACGCGGCCATTGATCCAGCGCGGCAGAAGTTCAAAACCGCTGACAGAATAGCGCCACACTTCTGCTGGAATGCCCGTCGCCCGGCCCGCGCCATTGTCGCAGAATTCAAAGCTTCCGTCCCCGTAAGCAGGATTGATGATTTTGCCCTTTGGCTCGGTGGTAAACCGGCAGAGGCTGGCGGGCAGAAATTCCGCAAGCGGCGCGCGCGCAAATGTTTCGACGGCGCGGATGTCCGCTCCCAATGCAGCGGCTTCCAGAAACACCTTGTGCTGTGCCGGAAATGGAATATGCGGAAAAACATCTTCCAAATCCTCGGCAAAGTTGAGAGTGTAACTTTTGGCAGACAACAAGCACAACATACAATCAAACACCTGATCTGCTGAGACTTTCTTGTCATAGGCAGCAGTGAGCCCAGCCAGCAGCACCGGATTCAGATTGTGGGCATCAGGCCCGTTGCGCCGATCCCACAAAGGGAATGCATAACCACCATAACTGCCACGAAAAGAATGATAGTCTGGTAACAGCGCATGGCACCACACGGCAGGCCCGGCACCAGTTCCGACCGGCATGGCGTAGAGGCATAAGTTAGATGTACCCCAAACGCGTTGTAGTTCAGGCCCCGGACGATCTAGGGTCAGGACTCATTGATTGAGATAAAAGATGAAGGCGGCTGCGATGCAGATGGCCGAGAAGAAGGTGTGGGCGCAGCGGTCGTATCGGGTTGCGATGCGGCGCCAGTCCTTGAGTTTGCCGAACATGTTTTCGATCC
>JANPDD010000049.1:0-6505 GCA_031431295.1 Hyphomicrobiales bacterium
CGAGCCAACTTGTGTTACGGATTTTTGTCTCATCTTCGTTCTCCATACGATTACGATGAGCCAGAAATCCTCCGTTCTTCAAGTCATGCATTCTGTCCAATAGGGGCTGATGTCGGACACGCCGCGAACACGAAGAAGCGATCAAACGGCATCAGGACGAACACAAGCGCCTTCAGGACCGGATCAACGCCATGTATGTCGATAAGCTCGACGGCCTGGTGGACACCGCCTTCTATGAAAAAATGTCGAACCAATGGCGCGAGGAACAGAACCGCTGCCAACGGGAGATCGACCGGCACCAAAACGCCGATAAATCCTACAAAGATGAAGGCGTTGCGCTGCTCGACCTCGCCCGCAATGCGCAAAGGCTGTTCGCTATGCAGGAACCGCGCGAAAAACGCCGCCTGCTGAATTTCTTACTATCGAACTGCACTTGGGAGAATGGCGAAGTAGTCGCGACCTTCCGTCAACCCTTTGACATGCTTACAGAAACGACAACCACCGCTGCCCGCGTCGAGGCGGGCGAGAACGCCAAATCGGCGAAAAGTGAGATTTGGCTGGGGGACTAGGATTCGAACCTAGACGATCAGAGTCAGAGTCTGAGGGCCTACCGTTAGCCGATCCCCCAAGCGGGGCCAATTGGCCCGATGGATGCGCGCCTGATAGCCGCAGCCGCCCGTTGTTGCAAGTGTGGTGACGGGTTCCGCTGTTCAGGAGGACAACCGCAAGAAGCCTATGACCGGAACTGCTTCAGCAGGCTTGCCAAATTGGGCTGGGCACTGGCCGGTTGACCGCCTGCGGGTGCGACCGGTTGGGGAAGGGGTGCCTGCTGTGGCTGGTCTGGCCCTGCGGGAGGCATGCGGCGCAACGAAGGCCGTGCCGGATCGCCAGCGCTGCCGGGTTGAAGTGCCGGTCGCGCCGGCGGTGCGGCATGGCCAAATCCAGTCGCGGCCTGCAGTGGTGGCATGCCAGTACGCGGCGTGGGCTGGGCCGCAAGTCGCTGCGCCAGGCTCAACTGCTGTTGAGCAACGGGCTGAGTGGCAGGCACACTGGCCGCAGCAGCGGCGGGCATGGTGCCTGCTGTGTCCGCGTTGTAAGTGGAGCCGTCCGGATTGAAGGTCTGGGCCCGCCAGCGGTGCACGATTTCCTGCAGGAAGCCGTCATCAGGCACGTCATGGGCCCAATTCTTGGTGAATGACGCGGTATTGGAGCGCGGCAATTCGTCAGGCGGCAACATGTCGAACTTGACACGGGTGGGCAAGGCCACACCTTCACCAAAGGTGATGGCTTCGCCTGTCCCCATGGTGGGCATGAATTCGAGAAGCGAGGCTGCCGCATCCGAAATGCCGGCTTTCAGGATGGCCTGGTCGCGCTCATTGGTCAGTCGCAACGAAAAAATTGTGTTGCACTGGGACAGGATCGTGGGGTCAAGCTCAGCCGGGCGTTGCGTGACGATGCACAGGGACACGCCGTATTTGCGGCCTTCCTTGGCAATCTTGGAGATGGCGCGTTTGGTTGGTTCAAAGCCCAGCGACTTGTCGTTGGGCACGTAGCGGTGCGCCTCTTCGCAAACGAAGGTGATGGGGATCTTGCCCGCACTCCAGACGCCGAAGTCGAAGGCAAGCCGGGCCAGCACGGAAACAACGACATTGATGATTTCCGACGGCAGTCCACCCAGTTCCAGGATGGCGATCGGCTTGCCGTTGACGGGAATGCGGAAGATGCGGCTCAGGACCTGGGCCATGTTGTCCTGCACCGTGAGCGAGCCAAGCATGAAGGAATAGCGCGGGTCACGGCTGATCGATTCAAGTTTCGCCTTGAGGCGCTTGTAGGGCGCAAGTTCGCCGCGCAGATCCAGTTTGCCGATGTATTCTTCCAGAACGCCCGTCAGGTCCGAGGTGCGGTATGGGATCGGTGTATCGACGCCAATGGACTGGTTTTCAAGCAGCGTACTGCGTGCGAGCGCCGACTTGTCGCGGCGCTGGTTGTTCATGTAGCGGATCTTGGCCTGGGGGATGAGTTCGCGAAGGATTTCCACGTCGGCATCGCGGTTGGGCTGGTTGCCGACGAGGATTTCCACAGCCTCTTCGAAGTTCAAAAGCCAGAACGGCAACGACATGTTTTCGGGCGTGATGATTTCGGAGATGCCCTTGAAGGACTGGGCATATTCGCGGTGCACGTCAAGCAGCAGGATGTGGGCCTGCGGGTTTTTTTCAAGGATGCGGCGCAGGATCAACGCCACCGCGCAGGATTTGCCGGTGCCGGTTGTGCCGAGGATTGAAAAGTGTTTACCCAGCATGTCATCCACCTTGATCATGGCGGGAATGCTTGAGTCCTGCTGGATGTGGCCGACGCGAACGGACGATTCAGAATCGCAGGCATAGGCCATGGCCAGCTCGTCACGGTCGGCGCGATAGACGGCATCACCGAGCGAAGGGTAGTTCGAGACGCCGCGGCGGAAGGACACAGCCTTGCCATTCGGCCCCTTGGGAAGCTCACCAATGAACTCCACTTCAACAATGTGCATCTCGCGTTCCGTGCCGCCCTGCGAGGGCATGGGTGAACTGAGCGCCGAAACCAGCGCCAGGGTGATGGCGCTTGTCGTGTCGGCCTTGAGAAGCGTACCGATTTGAGGTCCCTTCACTGTACCATCATGCACCCCGTCGTGGGAGTCCAACAGGACGACGGCATGCCCGCCGGTCACCGCCACGATGCGCCCTATGCGCTCGACCTGGTCAGGCTGAATCAACGGGCCAACCTTCATGCGGGCTTCCGGAAAGGCTGGAATCTGTGATGTCACTGTCATTGGAGTGTACGCGGCTCCTGGTGGAGGTGGGACGTGTGTGTGATTGCCGGTTTGGTAGCCGCAACCACCAGCGGGATGAAGACGCTGACACGCGTGCCAACACCCTTGGTGGAGTGAACTTGCATATCGCCCCCATGCAGGCGGCTGAGGGCAAGTGCGATGGGCAGGCCAAGGCCGGTGCCTTCGTGTTTCTTGTTGAAGCCTGAATCAACCTGTCCAAACGGGCTGATGGCGGTTTCAATTTCGGCCGTATCCATGCCGGGTCCCGTGTCGGTCACGGAAATTGTCGCGAAGCCTTCAATCTGGACCATCGCCTCAAGGCGGATGCGCCCCCATTCTGGCGTGAACTTCACGGCGTTGCTCAGAAGATTGATCAGGATCTGCTTCAGGCGCAGTGGATCGGCCTGCAGCATGGGCAGTTGCTCTGGGATAACGCACTCAACCGCGATATTCTTTTCTTTGGCTTTCGCGTCAGTGATCAGGATGCAACTGTCGATGACAGCATTGACGGCCACGGGCTCCGGGTCAACGGACAGCTTGCCCGCCTGTATCTTGGAGACATCAAGGATGCCGTTGATGAGCGAAAGCAGGTGTTCGGCCGCCTGTTTGATATAGGCGGAATACTGCACCACCTTCTCAGGACCGGTCACGGTTCTGGTCGCCAGCATGTCTGAAAAGCCGATGATGGCGTTGAGCGGCGTTCTCAACTCATGGCTCATGTTGGCGATGAATTCCGATTTGGCCTTGGAGGCAAGTTCCGCGTCAACTTTCGCGGCACTGAGCGCCATGGCCTGTTTTTGGTGGCGAATGCCCTGGCCAATGCTTTCGCCAAAATCGGCGAGCAGCGAGCCCTCGCGAAACCAGTTTCTGCCGAAATGACGCATGTTTACATGACCCCAATGGGTGTTTCTGGCAGGAACACCTCAATTCCCGGTTAACAGTTGGTGCAAAGGCACGGCGGCATGTTCAGAAATTCTTTACCGGTGTGGCAAAGCTGGTAAGCTGGCGGCAACGCAATGTTTGGCAACTTCGTGGCAGTTCCGGCCGTTTGGCCGTTGAGCATGCCATGTGGTTCGGAAGGCTTCTGAGTGGACGCGACAGCCAGGCCGGGGCAATCCCGCGGCGGTCACGGGGGCAAGGGTGGGCTAACCCCACGATGGGGACCGCACCGCGAAGGCGGTCGGGACCGGATGGCGGCTGGAACGCCGGACATCTACGGTGCCCTTGATCTCGGCACCAACAATTGCCGCTTGCTGGTTGCGAGCCCGACGCAAGGCGGATTTCGCGTTATTGACGCCTTTTCGCGCATTGTCCGTCTGGGCGAGGGGCTCGGTTCAACTGGGGGGTCCGTCGGTCGCCTCAATGATGCGGCCATGGAGCGGACCATTGAGGCCTTGCGGATTTGTGCCAACAAGTTGAAGTGGCATCGCGTCGCCAAGAGCCGCCTCGTCGCAACCGAAGCCTGCCGGCTGTCGGCCAATGGCATGGATTTCATCGCCCGCGTTGCCCAGGAAACGGGTCTCGCGCTCGAAATCATCGACCGTGAAACCGAGGCCCATTTGGCGGCTTCCGGCGCCGAGCCGCTCTTGGCGGAGAATGCGGCCACCGCCGTCGTTTTTGATATTGGCGGAGGTTCAACCGAGGTCATGTGGGTCAGGCGTGCTGAGCGCGGCGCTGACGTGCGCGCCTGGGTGTCGATGCCGGCGGGTGTGGTGACCCTGTCGGAACGTCATGGTGGCGGCCGCGAAGTACACCCCGAAGATTATGACAAGATGCGTAGCGACGTGGCTGCCCTGCTTGCACCCTTTCTCGAGCGTGTCAGGCAATTGCCGGAGGCACGTGAAGGACCCGATCATCTGCTCGGGACTTCGGGAACTGTCACCACGATTGCCGGCGTTCATCTCGGCTTGCGGCACTATGACCGTGCGCGTGTCGATGGCTGCTGGCTGGAAAGCCTGGATGCGGACCGGGTGACGATGGAACTGCGCGGCATGAACTATGAAGAGCGCATGCGCAATGGCTGCATCGGCCGTGAACGTGCTGACCTCGTCCTGGCAGGCTGTGCCATTCTTGATGAAATCCGCGCTGCCTTTCCCGACCAGCGCATTCGCGTCGCCGACAGGGGCCTGCGTGAAGGTATCCTTTCGCAGCTAATGCGCGCCGATGGCCACGCGGGTGCCGGACCATGAGCAGGCCCGGCAGCCGCGACAAGCTGGGGGGCGGGCGCCTCAAGGTCAGGGTCAAGACCGGCAAGGGTCGCACCGTTTCCCAGAAAAACTGGCTGGAGCGGCAACTGAATGACCCTTACGTGCATGAGGCAAGAAAGCTCGGCTACCGCAGCCGCGCCGCCTTCAAGCTCATCGAGATTGATGACAAGTACCGCTTTCTCAAACCTGGCGGGCGCGTGGTCGATTTGGGTGCCGCACCCGGCGGCTGGAGCCAGGTTGCGGCCCAGCGGGTGAATTCACTGGGCGGAAAAGGCAAGGTCATCGCCATCGACATGCATGGCATGGACGATCTGCCGGGTGTCACCATTTTCCAGAAGGATTTCTATGACGCGGATGTACCCGCCGTTCTGCTTGCCGCACTGGGTGGCGAGAAGGCTGACTGTGTGCTCTCTGACATGGCCGCGCACGCCACCGGCCACCGGCAGACTGACCACATCAACATCGTGGCATTGGCCGAGGCTGGCTATGAATTTGCCCGCGATGTGCTGAAGCCCGGCGGCACCTATCTCGCCAAGGTGCTGCGCGGTGGAACGGAAGGCCAGTTGCTGGCCTTGATCAAAAAGGACTTCGCCACGGTGCGCCACGTGAAACCCATGGCCAGCCGCGATGGCAGCGCCGAACTGTTCCTGCTTGCGACGGGGTTCAGGGGGAATTGACCCGTCAGTTGACGGCACCCACCCGGTCATGTCTGCTTCAGCCAATCCTTCAATACTGTGTTGATGCGCGTTTGCCATCCGGGGCCGCCCGCCTTGAACCGCGCGACGACATCCGCGTCGAGGCGCAGAGTGGTGGACTTCTTTGGTGCATCCAACTTTGGTCGGCCACGCGAAACCTCAACCCCCGCAAATTTTTCCTGCCACTCAGGAGTCGACAGGTCAGGCGCGTCGTCGGGGTCAACCCAATCGGCCCGCAAACTTTTCCTGTTCTCTGACATTGGCTTTCCTCATGCTGACAATTCGGTATTTTGTGCCGCGCGGAGTCCACACAACAATAACCATCCGACTGTTAAGCAGTCCAACCGTGATCCAACGTTCCTCGCCGTAATCGCGTCGGACATCCTGGTAAGTCAGTGCCGGACCTGTGAGGACTTTTCCTGCGTCACTAAAATCCAAACCACGGTTCTCGAGTATGACTGCGCGTTTGACAGCATCATACTCGATTTCCACCATATATTGTTACTACAATAAAGCAATGATTGCAACCCTCAGCTCACACTGTCGGGCAGGACTTCCTTCCGTTTGGCCATGAAGGAGAGGAGGGCTTCATCAATGCCGGGGTTAAGGGCGGGGGCCTCGTAGTCGCGCAGCAGCTTTTTCCACTGGGCATTGGCGCGGACCACGATGTCATTCTCGCCGTCGTCCCGCCATTGCTCGAAGGAATTGTTGTCGGCCAGGGACGAGCGCCAGAAGGCCGTTTCGAAATTATCCTGGGTGTGTTTTGAGCCCAAGTAGTGCGAACCCGGACCGACTTC
>JANPDD010000050.1:0-20907 GCA_031431295.1 Hyphomicrobiales bacterium
CACGATAACTTTTGGCCTAAGCGACAAAAAGTTATAACCGTGCTCGCAATTTGAATTTCCAATCGCGGTCTTTTTTTATTGCCAAATTAAAAACTGACCGCGATCTCCCGCAGGTCGTCCATGAACCAGATGATACCGCCGAGCCGGGCTGAACTGGAAGAAGCGCTGGAACTTTCGGCCTCCAAACGGGGGCGGCGCTGGTTGAAGCGCGTGGCCTGGCTCTTGGCGCTGACAATGCTGGCAGCGGGCACCCTCTATGGCTATCAGCGCTACAGCGCAGCGCAGTCGGCCGTGACCTATGAAACGGTTCCCGCCACCACGGCCAATCTCACAGTGCTCGTTTCGGCCACCGGTACCATCCAGCCCATCACCCAGGTCGATATCGGCAGTGAAATGTCCGGCGTGGTCCGCGAGGTCCGTGTTGACGAGAACAGCACGGTCAAGGCAGGCGATGTGCTTGCGGTTTTGGATACGGCGCGGCTTGAGGGCCAGAAGGCCCGCGCGCTCGCCCAGATCGAAGCGGCAGTAGCCCGCCTGACCGATGCCCACGCCACGCTGGCCGAACGCCGCGCGCTGGCAGAGCGGCAGCAGGCACTCCGCAAGAAAGGTCTGTCCACGGCCCAGGATGACGAGGCGGCCCGTTCCGCTGTGCTGCGCGGCGAGGCGAGTGTCAGGGCAGCCGAAGCCGACATCACATCGGCCCGCGCCGATCTTGCGATCATTGAAACCGAACTTCAGCGCTCAATCATTACCTCGCCCATTTCCGGCATCGTGCTGAAACGCGCTGTTGAACCGGGCCAGACGGTGGCCGCCTCGCTGCAGGCACCAATTCTGTTCACCATTGCCCAGGACCTTGCCCGTGTGCAGCTTGAAGCCGCCGTTGACGAAGCCGACATGGGCGCCGTCAGGACTGGCCAGAATGCCACCTTCACCGTCGATGCCTACCGTGTCAGGGACTTTCCAGCGGCAATCGAGCGCCTGTCGTACGCGCCTGAAACTGTCGATGGGGTGGTGACCTACAAGGCCGTACTCTCCGCACCCAACGCCGATCTGGCGCTGCGCCCAGGCATGACTGCGACGGCCAAAATCATTGTTGAGGAATACAAGGGCGTGCTCACGCTCGCCAATGAGGCCTTGCGCTACCAGCCGCCACGGGAGGCGGCAGCCAGCGGCTTCTCCATCACGCGGCTGTTCCTGCCGCGATTTCCCCGCAGTGAACGGGGCAGGCGGAGCGAAGCCGGTGACGGCAAACGCGCCATCTATGTTTTGCGCGACGGCGTCCCCGTCATGCTTTCCGTCGCAACCGGCGCAACCGACGGCAAGCGCACGATTGTCACATCAGGCGGCCTGAAACCTGGCGACGCCGTCATCAGCGCCCAGAAAAGCGGCCAAAACGGTGCGTCGGGCGGGTAAAAGCGATGAATGCCATCACCCCCGGCGGACTTCCGCCACTCATCTCGCTGCGCGCGCTGCGCCGCTTCTATGGTGTGGGGACGGCGCGCGTCCATGCCCTTGATGGTGTTGACCTTGATATCCAGGCTGGCGAGTTTGTTGCCATCATGGGCGCTTCCGGTTCCGGCAAATCCACCGCCATGAACGTCATCGGCTGCCTTGACCGGCCGACGTCGGGAACATTTCATTTCAACGGAGTTGACATCACGGCCCTCGGCAATGACAGCCGCGCCCTCCTGCGGCGGAACTACCTCGGCTTTGTTTTCCAGGGCTTCAACCTGCTGCCACGGACCACGGCGCTCGAGAATGTGGAACTGCCGCTGGTCTATCGCGGCATGGCGAGGCACGAGCGTCACCATCGCGCCGCCGAGGCCCTGCGATCTGTGGGCCTTGAAGGCCGCGAAGACCACACCCCGGCAGAGCTGTCGGGTGGCCAGCAGCAGCGGGTGGCCATCGCGCGTGGCATTGTCACCGAACCCCTGGTGCTGCTGGCGGATGAACCCACCGGCAATCTTGATTCCGCCCGCAGCCATGACTTGATGAAACTGGTGCAGCAGTTGAACCGCCAGCGTGGTCTCACCATCATCATGGTGACCCATGAGGATGACATGGCGGCCTACGCGACCCGCCAGGTTCATTTCGCCGACGGCACAATCATGAGCGATGAAAAGGCCGCTGCCTGATGCTGTGGGAATCAATCAAGCTCGCTCTCCGCACCATCAGGCGCAACGTGCTGCGCTCGTTCCTCACGCTGCTTGGCATCGTCATTGGTGTCGCTGCGGTGATTGCCCTCGTCACCATTGGCCAGGGCGCGCGCGACAAGGTGTCCTCGGAAATGTCAAAACTCGGCAGCAACATGCTGATTGCGAGGCCCGGCTCCTCGACGCCCGGGCCGCCGTCGGGTGCTGAGGCGCGCAGTTTCAGCGAGCGTGACGTTGAGGCGCTCCGCAACGGCCTCAGCAATGTGCGCAGCATGGCCGCCTCAACGAACAAGCAGGCCATCATTGTCTATGGTGGAGCGAGCCTCGATGCTTCCGCCGTCGGCGCCGAGCCCAGCTACTTCTCGACGCAGGATTGGGCCTTCAGCAGCGGCGGGCCGTTCGGCGAGTCTGATGCGCGCTCCGGCACGGCCCTCTGCGTCATCGGTGCCACGCTGGTGCGTGACATGTTCCAGGGGCAGGAGCCATTGGCCAGCATCATTCGGGTGGGTGCCATGCCCTGCGAAGTCGTGGGGACCCTGGCGGCCAAGGGGCAATCGGCCTTTGGCTCTGACCAGGACAACATTGTGGTGATGCCGCTTCGCACCTTTCAGCGCCGTGTGGCGGGCTCCACCCGCATTGCCTCCATCGCCGTGTCGGCCGCGACCCCCGATGATCTTGCCCGCGTTCAGGCCGCGATGACTGAAATCCTGCGCGAGACCCGCCGCATCGACACGGGCGAGGAGGATGATTTTTCCGTTCGCGACATGACACAGCTTGCCGCCACCCTTTCGTCAACCACAACAATCATGACCGGCCTGCTTGGCGCTGTTGCCGCCGTCAGCCTGTTGGTGGGCGGCATCGGCATCATGAACATCATGTTGGTGTCGGTGGCAGAGCGCACCCGCGAGATCGGCATACGCCTCGCGATTGGCGCGTTGGCGGGGCAGGTCCTCACCCAGTTTCTGGTGGAGGCAATCGTGCTGTGCGTGATCGGCGGCCTGATCGGCATGGCGCTGGGTTTTGGGCTGGCGGGCCTCGGCTCCGTGCTTCTTGATATTCCCTTCACCTTCAACGCCACGATTGCCGTCATCGCCGTTCTGTTTTCGGGAGTGATTGGCGTGGTCTTCGGTTTCTTCCCGGCACGCCGGGCCGCCATGCTTGATCCGATAGAGGCATTGCGTCACGAATAAGTGCTACTTCCGTCCAGTCAGGATGTCGCGGAATATGTCATCAAGGCCTGGTCGGCTGGTCCGCCTGCGGATCGTCCGGCGCCGGGTTGAATAGGTGTAGCGCCGCCGCCGCCGTTTGGGTGCCAGTTGCCGTGACACGCTTTGCATGATGCCCTTGAGGATCGCCGCAATGATGATTGCGATCAGTCCACCGCCCGCGCCGCCGGTTTCTGACGTTGCACGCGACGCAAGCGTTGCGGCATTGGAGGCGGCAAGCGCGGCGACAACACCTGTGGCACTCAGCGCTGCCGCCTTTTCCTGTGCTGGCGCCGAAACACCAAGGGCGCTGTTTGCCGCAGCCCTTGAACCATAAAGCTCGCCAAGGATGGCAGCGCCATCGGCCAGCGCTTCGTTGCCCGTCATCGCCTCGGCATCATCAAGGTCCGAACTGTCGCCGCCCTCTTCCAGCAGATCCAGCAGCGCATCAAATGCGGCGGGGTCGGCCGCGGCCTTGTCTTTCAATTGCGCCGCAATCCGGGGGGCAAATTTGAACACCGCACTTTTTGCCTCAGGTGCCGAAAGCCCGCTCGCCGTGCCCACGGCAACGAAATACTGCCCGCCCTGGGCTGCCGAAAGAATGTCAGTGATGGCCATGCGTTATGTTGCCCCGGCTTCCAGTCTGTTCACAATCCTAGCGGCTGCGAAAACAGACGCAACGCCAAATGCAATGGAGCCGATGCCAATTCCCGCCATGATGCCCTGAACGCCGCCCAGCATGCCGCCCGCAATGGCAAACGGAACGGTGCCCAGCGTGGCCTTGCCCCAGTTGAACCATGTTGAAAGTCCGGGCCTGCCCAAATTGTTGAAGGCGGCATTGGCCACAAACTGTGCGCCTGCAAATGCCCAGGTGATGCCAATGAAGGTGCAGAAGAACAGGATGTAAACCTTGGTCTGGCCCGCCGCCAGGAAAGCGTCGGCGATGGCATGACGGAAGAGAAACAGCAGGGCCGACGTGATCAGCGTGTAGGCGGCGGCAAATGTCAGGCCGTCCCACAAGGTCTGCCGCACCCGGACGAAATTCCCCGCCCCGAAGTTCTGCCCGATAATGGGTCCGACTGCCCCTGACAGCGAAAAGATGATGCCAAAGGCCACCGGCCCGATGCGTCCGATGATGGCGGATGCGGAAACCGCCTCGCTGCCATAGGGCGCCACGGCATAGGTGGTGTAGGCAACCGTGAAAGGTGTGGCGAGCTGTGTCAGCATGGCCGGAAGTGCGATGGCCCAGATGGCCGCGAAGTCACGGCGCAGGCCAGACAGTGAAAGCCCGTTCAGGAAGCGCTGGGACCGGGCCAAGCCGTGGAAACCGATGGCGAGTGCTATCGCGTTGGCGCAGACATGGGCAATGGCAGCACCCTGGATGCCCCAGCCCATGCCGAAGATCAGAATGGGATCCAGCACCAGCGTGGCGAGGGCTGAGCCCAGTGTGACCATCATGGCGCGTGTGGGACTGCCAAGCCCGCGCAAACAGAAGGCACAGCAGACGGCCGTCGCCAGCATGATGAAGCCCGGAGTCAGGAGATAGATGTATGATGTAGCAAGGTGCAACGCCTCGCCTTCAGCCCCCAGAAAGCGCATCAACACATCCGCGAACAACGCCACCAATAGCGTGTATGCCGACGACACAATGAGCGTGAAGGTCACGGCACTCGTGGCAAACTCCTTGGCCCGTTTTTGATCACCGGCACCGAGGTTGCGCGCCACCAGTGCCGCCGCCGCAATGCCGATGCCAAGACTGATCGACAGGTTGGAAAAGCTGAGAATGCCCGCAAAGCCGATCGCCGCCGTCACATTCGTGTTTCCCAGAAGGCTGAGGTAGTAGAGATCCGCAAGGTCTGCCCCGAACATGGTCATGAGGCCGATGGCACCCGTCAACGTCATGACGACCACATGGCGCATGATCTGGCCTTCAAGGAATATGGCATTGTGTTTGGGGCCGCTCACAGTTCAAATCCCAACTGGCGGCCCGCCTCAACAAGTTGGGCGGCGTGGCGGTAGTGGTGTCCATGAAGGCCAGCCAGGCGCGCGCCCTCGACATTTGATTTCTTGTCGTCGATGAACCAGCAGGCGGACGGCTCCCGCCCCAGCGACTTCACCAGCCGCGTGAAACTTTCCGGGTCGGGCTTCTTGGTGCCGAACTCATAGGAGCAGAAGCGCTGGGTGAAGATCAACGCCGCTTCCGGCAGCAGGTGATCAATGTTGTTTTTCACGATGGGGCCATTGTTGGTGTAGATCGCCACCTCGGCTTGCGCCTTGAGGAGCGCTGCCACCACCAGCACCTCCGTGTTGGCAGTCATGGCATGGCGGCGTGCGGCCACCCACTCCGCTTCGCTGATCGGGTATCCCAGGCGCTTGCCGAATTCTTCCAGATATTGCTTGGGGTCGGGAAAGCCGCCGGCATCCGAAGCGTCTTCAAAACCTGAATCCCACAGGGCGGCACGCACATCACGCGCTGTTGTGCCTGCAAGTGCCGCGAGGTGGCGCAGCCGCTTTCCCAATTCGTAGCGGCACAGCACATCATCCATGTCAAAAATGACGAGTGATGGCCGCACCAATGGCCTCACGCCGCCGCTTTCGTCCCACCAACGGTGAGCCCGTTGATGCGCAGGGTCGGTTGCCCCACGCCAACGGGTACACCCTGGCCGTTCTTGCCGCAGGTGCCGATGCCCTTGTCCAGTGCGAGGTCGTTGCCGACCATGCTGATCTTTTTCAGTGCCTCGGCCCCGGCGCCGATGAGAATGGCGCCTTTCACAGGTCTGGTCAGTTTGCCGTTCTCGATGACATAGGCTTCCGTCACGGTGAACACGAACTTGCCAGAGGTGATGTCGACCTGCCCGCCGCCAAAGGACTTGGCGAAGAGCCCGGTTTTCATCGATGCCAGGATTTCCTCAGGGCTGCGCTTGCCGTTGAGCATGTAGGTGTTGGTCATGCGCGGCATGGGCGCGTGGGCATAGGATTGGCGCCGCCCATTGCCCGTGGGGGCCACACCCATGAGCCGGGCGTTCATCCTGTCCTGCATGTATCCCACCAGAATGCCGTTCTCGATCAGTGTGGTGCAGTTGGACGCGGTTCCTTCATCATCAATGGTGATGGAGCCGCGGCGGTCCGGCAATGTGCCGTCATCCACCACTGTCACATCATCTGCGGCAATGCGTTGGCCCATCAGTCCAGCAAAGGCGCTCGTGCCCTTGCGGTTGAAATCGCCTTCCAACCCATGGCCAATGGCTTCGTGCAGCAGAATGCCGGGCCAGCCTGGGCCCAGCAGCACATCCATCTCCCCAGCGGGTGCGGGTCCTGCATCGAGCGCCACCACAGCCTGGCGCAAGGCTTCCTGTGCAGCCCCCTGCCAGCGTTCCTCCGTCAGATACTGGAGTGGCAAAGCGCGCCCGCCAAATCCGTCGCTGCCCTGGCCCTGGAGCTTGCCGTTGTCGGTTGTGACAGAGACGTTGAAGCGCACCAAGGGCCTGACGTCACGGAAAATTTCGCCGTCGGGACGAATGATCGTCACGTCCTGGAAATCCGTTCCCGTGGAAACGGAAACCTGGCGCACGCGTGGGTCAAGGCCCCGTGCATAGGCATCGACATTCTGCAACAGCGACACTTTTTCGGCAAAGCCCATGGCATCCATGGGATTGACGTCGCCATAGAGCTTGCGGTTCGTGTGCAGCGGAGGGGCACTGACAGTGCGGCTGCGGCCATGGCGCAACACGGTTTCCGTCGTATCCCCGGCCCGCCTGAGGGCGGACATGGAAAGCTCGCTGGAATGGGCATAGGCCGCCGTTTCGCCGGTAACGGCGCGAAGCCCGAAGCCCTGGCCATCGTCACTGGAGGCTGATTTCAGCTTGCCATCGTCAAACACGAGGCTTTCGCTCTGGCGCCTCTCGATGAACAGCTCGCCGTCATCGGCCTTGTCGAGGGCCTGCTCGACAAAGATCCGTGCTTCGGCAAGTGAAAGTTCGCCAATTGTATCGAGCATCGCCATGGGAGTCCTGATTGTGTGCCTGTTGTGGACCCTTACATAGGGACAAAGCGCAAGGCCTTCCAGCCCGCACAGCGTTCACAAGGCTGTCAGGTGGTGGTGCCTTGGCCTACTGCTTTTCCAACTCGCCCAGTGCGGCTGCAAAACCTTCCAGCGAGATCTTGATGGGAAAGCCGTTGCCCGGCCGGTCATAGAGAAAGAAGGTCGAGGCGCCGCCCTTCTTGAACTTGCCCAGTGTTTCAGGCGACATTTCCCCCATGGCTTCGCAAATGGGCGGCACGCAGCGCGTGAAAATCATGCGTGACGGCAAGGCCGCACCATCAATTTCCACAGGAACACCCGTGGGCAGATAGACACCGATTGGCGCCATGATCCGCATGAATGTCGCTGATTTGTCGCCGCGGTTCACCTTGTTGACGATGACGGACAAGGCAATCTTTTCACTTTTTTCGCTCTTTCCCTGCTGGATCATGCCGCAGGTTTTGCCTCCTGCGCTGCCATCCTGCTTTGCAGGGGCTTCGACACATTGAATTTGCCAGGCTCCGTGCAATGCCACGTTCTCAACCTTTGGCTGGGGCGGGCGGTTATTCGTCTGCGGGGACTTCTTGCGGGGACCGAAATTCTGCGCCTGTCCATCCGGTGCAACCTCTGCATCACCTTTTGGTGTGCTGTCCTGCGCCGCTGCTGGCAGGGCAATGGCCAGCGCAAGGGTCAGAACTGCGAATTTGAGTGCTTGGGTGATTCTCACGATTGGACAGTCCTATACTGGTTTTGGCCGCTCTTAGCGGCGCAGTGCGGGCCTGACAAGCCTGCAGCCGGAGCGCCAGACAGACCGCCATTTCCCGCTGAAATGAGGCGGAAATCCGGCTTTGATATCCATGCCTTGCGTGAACGACGTTTTGCCGCGCTTGGGCGTGTTGCGGGCAGCCCTGGAATGTGGTTCACCATCGCCTGAACCGATCACGCGGGTTTCGGAACGCTGGCGCTTGCTCAAAGCCGTTCCGGAAACCGACAGGGTAAAGAATGATGAGGGTAAAACCGCAATGAACAGATGTGCCGGGAACAAATGTGCAGGAATGGGTCTGGCGCTGTTGGCCCTGCTGATGGTGCCGGGCGTTGCCCATGCGGCCGCAGGCCAGGCAGTGCCGTGGCAGATGGGTTTGCAGGACCCGGTGACACCAGTGGCGGAATACATCAACTGGTTCCACAATTATCTGTTGGTGATCACCACCGTCATCACCCTTTTTGTCCTGGCACTTCTGGTCTACGTGATGGTGAGGTTCAACGCCAAAGCCAATCCGGTTCCTTCCAAGACGACCCATAACGCCACGGTTGAAGTTCTGTGGACGGTGGTTCCGGTCTTGATTCTGGTGGCAATCGCCATCCCGTCATTCCGCCTGCTTTATCTGCAGCGCGACATTCCCCAAGCGGACTTGACGATCAAGGCCATCGGCAATCCGGGCTGGAACTGGACCTATCAGTATCCAGACCTCGGCATGGATGGCGATGAGCCAAAAGTGTCGTTCACGGCCTCGCTGCTTCCCAAGGACAAGGCCGACGCTGAAGGCCGTCCCTATTTGTTGGCCACCGATGTGCCCATGGTCGTTCCCGTCAACAAGACGGTCAAAATGATCATCACGTCAGATCCTGCGGGCATCATTCACGCCTGGACCATTCCCTCATTCGGCATGAAAATTGACGCCATTCCCGGCCGCCTGAATGAAGACTGGTTCAAAGCCACCAAGGAGGGCGTCTACTACGGCCAATGCTCAGAGCTCTGCGGCAAGGACCATGCCTTCATGCCCATTGAAGTGCACGTGGTTTCCGAAGCCGACTACGCGGCGTGGACCCTGAAGGTGCAGACCGCATCCGCCGAAGAAGCCCGTGATTTCCTGTTTGCCATGCTGAAGGCAAAAGGCCTTCTGGCGTCCAACTGATTTATTGAGAGGCAAGACAACAATGGCAACTGCACACGCCGCTCACCCTGACGATCACCACCACGCCGACCCTTCAGGCTGGCGCCGTTATGTTTATTCCACCAACCACAAGGACATCGGCACGATGTACCTGTGGTTTGCCATTGTCGCCGGACTGATCGGTGCAACCCTGTCCGTGCTCATGCGCGTGGAATTGCAGGAGCCCGGCATCCAGATTTTCCACGGGCTTGCCCAGATGGTCTATGGGGCCGCCCCCGATGCTGCCGTTGACCAGGGCAAGCACATGTTCAACGTGTTTGTGACGGCCCACGCCCTGCTCATGATCTTCTTCATGGTCATGCCCGCCATGATCGGCGGTTTCGGCAACTGGTTCGTGCCCCTCATGATCGGCGCACCCGACATGGCATTCCCGCGCATGAACAATATTTCCTTCTGGCTGCTGATACCGGCCATCGGTTTGCTGTTGATCTCCATGTTTGTGGAAGGTCCCGCTGGCATGCACGGAGTGGGTGGCGGCTGGACCCTTTATCCGCCGCTCTCGACAACGGGCCAGCCCGGCCCTGCCATGGATTTCGCCATTCTGTCGATCCATCTCGCCGGTGCCTCCTCGATCCTGGGCGCCATCAATTTCATCACCACAATTTTCAACATGCGCGCCCCCGGCATGACGCTGCACAAGATGCCGCTGTTCGTCTGGTCCATCCTGGTCACGGTGTTTCTGTTGTTGCTGTCCCTGCCGGTGTTGGCTGGCGGCATCACCATGCTGCTGACCGACCGCAATTTCGGCACCTCGTTCTTTGAAGCCGCAAGTGGTGGTGATCCCATCCTCTTCCAGCACCTGTTCTGGTTCTTCGGTCACCCCGAGGTTTACATCTTGATCTTGCCCGGCTTCGGCATTGTCAGCCAGATCATTTCCACTTTTTCCAAGAAGCCGGTCTTCGGCTATCTCGGCATGGCCTATGCCATGGTGGCAATCGGTGTCGTGGGCTTCATCGTCTGGGCCCACCACATGTACACGGTTGGCATGGATGCCGACACGCAGGCCTATTTCATCGCCGCCACCATGATCATTGCGGTGCCGACCGGCGTCAAAATCTTCTCCTGGATCGCCACCATGTGGGGCGGCTCCATCGAGTTCAAGCCGCCCATGGTCTGGGCCATCGGCTTCATCTTCCTGTTCACCGTCGGCGGTGTCACGGGCGTGGTGCTGGCCAACGCCGGTGTCGACCGCTCGCTGCATGACACTTACTATGTCGTTGCCCACTTCCACTATGTGCTGTCGCTTGGCGCCGTGTTCGCCATCTTCGCGGGCTGGTATTTCTGGTTCCCCAAAATCACCGGCTATATGTACAACGAGACCATCGCCCACATCCATTTCTGGGTGACATTCGTCGGCGTGAACCTGGTGTTCTTCCCGCAGCATTTCCTGGGGCTGGCCGGCATGCCACGCCGCTATATCGACTATCCGGAGGTTTACGCAGGCTGGAACTATGTGTCCTCCATCGGCTCCTACATCTCTGCCGTTGGCGCACTGATTTTCCTCTATGGCTTGTTCTCAGCCTACGCCAAGAAGGTCCGGGCCGCAGACAATCCCTGGGGCGAGGGCGCGACAACGCTGGAGTGGACCCTGCCATCTCCGCCGCCCTTCCACCAGTTCAACACGCTTCCTGTCATCAAGTAGGTCATGGCTTCGCCTGCGGTCCATAATGCACCGAGCCTGGTCACCGCTGCAGGTGGCCAAGGTACGGTTGGCGACTACATCGCGCTGTTGAAGCCACGGGTCATGTCACTCGTGATCTTCACGGCGGTTGTCGGCCTGTTTGCGGCACCGGGCCACATCCATCCGTGGATGGGATTTGTGGCGATCCTGTGCATTGCGCTGGGGGCAGGGGCTTCGGGTGCACTCAACATGTGGTATGATGCTGACATTGACGCAGTCATGAAACGCACGGCCTCGCGGCCCATTCCCTCCGGCGCCGTTGAACCGGGGGAAGCGCTGGGTTTTGGTCTTGTGCTCTCGGTTGCATCTGTTCTGATGCTGGGGCTGTGGGTCAACGTTGCGTCTGCCGCCCTTCTCGCCTTCACCATCTTTTTCTATGTGGTCATTTACACCATGGTCCTGAAGCGCCGGACCCCACAGAACATCGTGATCGGCGGCGCTGCGGGAGCGTTTCCGCCGATGATCGCCTGGACGGCGGTGACCGGGACGATTGAGCCCGGTGCCGTGGCCCTGTTTCTCCTGATCTTCATGTGGACGCCACCGCATTTTTGGGCGCTGGCGCTGTTCCGCGAGGGTGACTATGCGAAGGCGGGCGTCCCGATGCTGCCCAATGTGGCGGGCCGCGCCGAAACCAAGAAGCAGATCCTCATCTATTCGCTGCTGCTGGTGCCAGTGATTGCCGCTCCCTTGGCCACCGGAACGGCGGGCTGGCTTTATGGATCGGGTGCGGCACTGTTGACGCTGAAGTTTTTGGGCGACGCCCTGGCCGTTTATCGCGCTGCCGACCGTGCCACCGAGGACAGGGCCTGCAAGAAATTGTTCGGTTTCTCCATCCTGTGGCTGTTCGCGGTCTTTGCCTTCATCCTGGTTGAAAAACTACTGGGCCTCGCCCCCGTGGGAGGCCTGCTGTGATGGCAGCCCCGCTCCAACCTTTTTCGCCCGAAGACATGACGCGCCGCCGCAAGCGCAACCTCGCATTGGCGCTGGTACTTGTGGCCCTGATGGTCCTGTTCTTTGTCAGCACCATGGTCAGGCTCGGCGGCACCGTTGCGGAGCGCAGCCTGTGAGCACCATGCCGGACAGGAACCGCCGCGTTGCCGTCATTGCCGCAAGTGTGGCGGCAGGCATGCTGGGCCTCGCCTACGCTTCGGCACCGCTTTATACACTGTTCTGTCAGGTCACGGGATTTGGCGGCACCCCGCAGCGCGCCGCCGCAGCCCCCGCTTTGCGTGGTGATACGTCGATCTCCATCCGGTTTGATGCCAATGTGGCAGGCGAACTCGGCTGGACATTTCGTCCCGCGCTGACAACGATGACGGTGAAACTTGGTGAGGTGTCGCTCGCTCAATTTGTGGCCCACAACCAGTCATCAACGCCCAGCACCGGCACGGCGGTTTTCAATGTCACGCCCACGGAGGCAGGCATCTTCTTCAACAAGATCGAGTGTTTCTGCTTCACCGAGCAACAACTCGCTCCCGGGCAATCCAGCGAACTGCCGGTGCAGTTCTTCATCGATCCGGCCATCCTCGAGGACGCTGATACCCGCTCGATCCGTGAGATCACATTGTCCTACACTTTTTATCCAGCCAACAAGAAGGCCGCTGACAGCCAAGCGGTCCTTTCCACGCATTAAGGAGAAATCCCATGGCCGACGCCCATGCCCAAGGACACGCAAAGAACCACGACTACCACCTGGTCAACCCATCGCCGTGGCCGTTTATCGGCGCCACGGCTGCCTTCATCCTGGCCATCGGCGCCATTGTCTGGATGCACGGCGGCACATCGATCATCGCAATCCTTGGCCTGTTGGGCGTGATCTACACCATGTTCATGTGGTGGCGCGATGTGATCGCCGAAGCCCATGGTGGCGATCACACGCCGGTTGTGTCGCTCCACTTGCGCTATGGCATGCTGATGTTCATTGCCTCGGAGGTGATGTTCTTCGTCGCCTGGTTCTGGGCCTTCTTTGACGCGAGCCTTTTCTCCGGTGAAGCCATCCAACAGGCCCGTGGCCTCGCCACCGGCGGCGTCTGGCCGCCAGCACCGCTCGTTGACGGCGTCGCCCAGCACACGCCGATCTTCGATGCCTGGCACCTGCCATTGGTCAACACGCTGATCCTCCTCACGTCCGGTACCACCGTCACCTGGGCCCACCATGCGCTGTTGAACAACGACCGCAAGGGACTGGTCAACGGCCTCATCCTGACGATCATCCTGGGCGCGCTCTTCACTGGTGTGCAGGCCTATGAATATGCCCATGCAGCCTTTGCCTTCAACCGCGCCAATGGCGGCAATATCTATGGCTCCACTTTTTTCATGGCCACGGGCTTCCATGGTTTCCATGTGCTGATTGGCACGATCTTCCTGATCGTTTGCCTATTCCGTGCACTCAAGGGCCATTTCACGCCGCAGCAGCATTTCGGCTTTGAAGCTGCCGCATGGTATTGGCACTTCGTTGACGTGGTCTGGCTGTTCCTCTTCGCCTGCATCTACATCTGGGGCGGGGCTGGTGCGCCCCTGCCAGCGGGCCATTGAGGCAGGAACAAGATTTGCGAGTGGCCGGGGAAACCCGGCCATTTGTGTTATGAATGTGAAATGACAGAAAACTTTTACCCCGACCTCTCGCCGATCAAGACCGGGCTTGCCGGAAAATGTCCACGCTGCGGGCGCGGCAAGCTCTTTTCGGGTTACCTGACAGTGGCGAAGTCCTGCACCTCGTGCGGCCTCAGCTTTGCTTTCGCTGATGCAGGTGATGGGGCAGCCTGGTTTGTCATGCTCTTTGCCAGTGTGGTTGGCGTCGGGTCAATTCTGGGCGTCGAAGTCGCCTATTCACCTGTCTGGTGGGTGCACGTGCTGATCGCCATTCCGGTACTGGTCATTGTCCCCGTGCTGCTGCTGCGGCCCATGAAGGGCGTTCTCCTGGCCCAGCAATGGAAAACCAATGCCCAGGAAGGGCAAATCGCCAAATGAGGAGGCGATTGTGGCCGGTGCTTTTGGTGACCGGCATAGGACTTGCCATTCTCCTGAAGCTGGGCGTTTGGCAAGTGCAGCGGCTGGCCTGGAAGGAGGCCCTGATTGCAAAGATGGAAGCATCGCTCAGCGCCGAGCCTGTTTCCCTTGCCCGGGCGACAGCAGCAGGTTCCGATCCGGACCAAGCCGTGGTGCGGGTTTCTGGTTCTTTTACGGGCAAGTCACTGCGACGCATCACGACCCTGAATGGCGGTCCGGGCTGGGAGATCGTTCAGTCATTCACGACGGCCGAAAGTGCGGCTCTTCTGGTGGCGCGTGGCGTTGCTGCTGAAAATCAGTCCACCATCGCCGATCCGGGCCCGGTTGAGATCATTGGGGTTCTTCGCCGTCACCCGTCCCGCCGCGGATTTTTTGACCCCGACAATGATGCCGGTGGAAACCGCTGGTACTGGTGGGACTTGCCGGCCATGGCCCTGGCATCGGGCGGTGCCGCGGCCCGCCATTCTGATCTCGTTCTTCGTCTTCTTCCAGGCAGCCCCGGCAGTGGGGGCCTCTTCGTCGAGCAGCCCAGGGCCAGCCTCCGCAACAACCATTTGGGCTACGCCATCACTTGGTTCGGGCTGGCGGCGGTGCTGCTGGTGATGACGGGAGTGTTTTTAAGGCAACGGAACAAAACTTGAAGTGTTGGCGCTGCCCAACTAATGGCGTGCCAACCGGAAGACCCCCTCCGGCCTTCGGCCACCTCCCCCAGCAAAGCTGGGTGGAGGGTAGAATTTCCGCTCCCCCAACTTGTTGGGGGAGCTGTCCGAAGGACTGAGGGGGTGGCTCTGCATTTGAAAGTCTTTCCATGAACTACATTTCCACCCGTGGCACCGCACTCGTTCTCGGCTTCGAAGACGCCATGATCACCGGCCTTGCCCGCGATGGCGGGCTTTATGTGCCGGACGCAATCCCCGTCTTTTCCGTGGTTGAACTCAAGGCCCTGCGGGGGCGGCCCTTTGCCGACGTGGCCTTTGAAGTGGCGCGCCGCTATGCTGGTGGCGCAATTCCTGATGCCGACCTCCGCCGCATGACGCAAGCTGCCTATGCAACTTTTTCCCACGCCGCCGTCACGCCCCTGAAGCAACTTGATTCAAACCATTTCCTGCTCGAACTGTTCCACGGTCCCACCATCGCCTTCAAGGACGTGGCCATGCAGTTGCTGGCACGGCTCATGGATTGGTCGCTCGCCCGCTCGAAAACCCGCGCCACAATTGTGGGCGCGACCTCCGGTGATACGGGGGGGGCTGCCATTGAGGCCTTCCGGCAGACAGCCCATGCGTCGATCTTCATTCTCCATCCCCATGGCCGTGTCTCCGACGTGCAGCGCCGCCAGATGACGACAGTCAACGCTTCCCACGTCCACAACGTCGCGCTGGAAGGCACCTTTGACGATTGCCAGGCCATCGTGAAGGCCCTGTTCAACGACCACGCCTTCCGCGATGCGTCGCGCCTTGCAGGCGTCAACTCCATCAACTGGGTGCGCGTCATGGCGCAGATTTCCTACTACCTCTATGCAGGCCTTGCGCTCGGAGCACCCGAGCGCACCATTTCCTTCACCGTGCCCACGGGAAATTTCGGCAATGTCTTTGCGGGCCTCATGGCCAAGCGCATGGGCCTTCCCATCGACCGGCTGCTTGTGGCGACCAACAGCAACGACATTCTTGACCGTGCCATCAAATCCGGCCGCTACGAAGTAAAGGGCGTCTTTGCCTCCACCAGCCCCTCCATGGACATTCAGGTTTCCAGCAATTTTGAGCGCCTGGTCTATCTGGCCAACAACCGGGACGCTGCCGCAGTCGTGCGCGCCATGAAGAGCCTGGAGCAATCCGGTGCCTTCAACCTCAGTTCCGAAGCCCTTCAGGCAATCCGCGACGAGTTTCACTCAGGTGCTGCAGGCGAGGCCGAAGTTGCGGACACCATCCGCGCCGTGCTGGCGGAAACGGGGGAACTTCTCGATCCGCATACGGCTGTGGGAGCGGCGATTGCCCGGAAGCACATGCGGGAGACGCCCACTGCGACGCCCATGATAACCCTGGCCACCGCCCACCCTGCCAAGTTTCCGGACGCCGTGGCGCAGGCCACTGGCTTCAGGCCAAATTTACCACCCCGACTTGAACACTTGATGACAGCGCCGGAAAGTTTCACAGTGCTGCCAAACAGCGTGGAAGCGGTCAAGGACCATATCAAGGCCCGCACCCCGCTGTGAGGGAGGACGCATGTCAGTCGAGATTTCAGCCCTGGCCAACGGGCTGACCGTTGTCACCCACCATATGCCACATTTGGAAACGGTGGCTTTGGGCATTTGGGTCAAGGCCGGTGCCCGCGATGAACTGCCTGAGGAAAACGGCATTGCCCACTTCCTTGAACACATGGCTTTCAAAGGCACCAAGCGCCGCACGGCACAGGGCATTGCCGAGGAAATCGAAAGCGCGGGCGGAGAGATCAACGCCGCAACAGGCATGGAAACCACAACCTATTATGCCCGGGTTCTGAAAAACGACTGGGCCTTGGCGCTCGACATCCTCGCCGACATCTTCCTCAACTCAGTTCTTGACGGGGATGAACTCGAGCGTGAGCGCGACGTGATCCTGCAGGAGATTTCCGCAGCCCACGACCAGCCTGACGATCTGGTGTTTGATCTCGCCCAGGCGGCTTCCTATGGCGATCATCCGCTCGGCCGCTCCATTCTCGGCCCGGCAGCGCTGGTGGGCACCATGACCCGTGACCAGATCATGGCCTGGCGCGACCGCAATTATTGGGCGTCCCGCATTGTCGTCTGTGCGGCGGGCGGCATTTCCCATGCGGCGTTGCTCAAGGAGACAGAAAAACTGTTCGGTCGTTTGCCGCAAGGGCACGCGCCGCAGCGTCATTCCCCGGTTTTTGCCGCGGGTGCCCAGACCGAGCAGAAGCAGCTGGACCAGACCCATATCGTCTTGAATTTTTCGGCCCCCAACTACCGCGATCCACGCATTTACCAGATGCAGATCCTGTCGGCCATTCTGGGGGGCGGCATGTCCTCCAGGCTTTTCCAGGAAGTGCGGGAAAAGCGCGGGCTGTGCTACAGCGTGTTTTCCTACGGCACGTCCTATGAGGATGTGGGCCAGCTTGGAGTCTATGCCGCGACCTCGCCGGACAATACCGCCGAGCTCATCGAGGTGTCCTCCAAGGTCATGATGTCCATGGGTGCTGAGGTCAGCACCAAGGAGGTTGACCGGGCCAAGGCACAGTTAAAGGCAAGCCTTGTCATGAACCTGGAAAGCGCATCATCGCGCGCTGACCAGATTGCCCGGCAATACCTGGCCTTCGGCAAGATCCCGGAAATGGCCACGCTGGTTGAACGCATCAGCGCCGTGACCGCAGATGATGTGAAATCCCTGGCCCACTCAATCTTCACAGCCAATGCGCCTTCTCTCAGTGCTGTGGGTCAGCTGGCTTCGCTCGAAAGCCACAAGTCGATTGCGCGGCGTTTCGAAAGCCATTGACGGAGGATTTGGTGGGCCTGCTTGAATCATTCCGCAAGCCCCATGAGCCGCGTGGCATTTTTGGCCAGGACCTGACATTGCGCTTTCCCGCCATGGAAGATTTTGAGGCTTGGACGAGGCTCAGGTCAGAAAGCCGTGCTTTCCTGGAACCATGGGAGCCGACCTGGCCTGCCGATGACCTGACATTGCCTGCCTTCCGCCACCGTGTTCGCCGCTATCGCGAATTGGCCGGCGAAGATACTTGCTATCCCTACTTCATCTTTGCCGTGGGTCGCACCGGGGGCCGCACACTTGTGGGTGCTGTGACGCTGAGCAATGTGCGCCGTGGTGTCGCCCAAAGTGCAACGCTTGGCTACTGGATCGGCGTCCCCCACGCCCGCAAGGGCATCATGGGACGGGCCATCGCCATGCTCCTGCCCCATGCCTTCAATGACCTGTCTCTGCATCGCGTCGAAGCAGCCTGTTTGTTGCGGAACACAGCATCCGTCCGGCTGCTTGAAGCGGCGGGTTTTGAGCGTGAGGGCTTTGCCCGCGCCTATCTGCGCATTGCCGGACGTTGGGAGGATCACGTGCTGTTTGCCAAGGTGGCGGCATGATCATGCACACGACTCTTGCGGGCTTGCGCGTTACGATGCGGGCGTGATTCGGTTGCGCTTCAATTTTGTTGTCAGGGTCAGGACGTGGCTCATTGTGGCTTCGATGGCCCTGATGTGGCTCGCAGGCCAGGCCGCCGCGCAATCAATTGTTGATGTGCCGGCGCGCTTCACAAATCTTGATCTCACACCCTTTGGCGCCCCCCAGTCTGCCCCGCGCCCCAATGTCAGCATGGTCATTCCGGGTGACAGCCCGGGCACAAATGTTCGCTTTGATCTGTCAGCCGTGGGACGGGGACCAACCTACAAGTGGATGGTTTATGCCATTCGCAATGGCACCCCGCAGGAACGCTATTTTGTGCTGCAGGTGAATGAACAGCGTTTTGCCGCATCGGGCTTGTTCAATCTCAGCCAGTTCGGGCAGATTCCTGACGGCGTGGCGCTGTCCGCAGGCCAGGAAACCCTGCAGCGCGTTGAAGCCCGCTCAGGCGTGGCGCTGGCTTTTCGCATGAAACCCCTGTCGACATTGACCATCGCTGTCGAGGGCAACAATGCCAGCCTCTCGACACGTCTTTATGCTGACACGGCCTTTGCTGCCCAGGAATCGACCAATTCCTTCCTGCGGGGCGGTGTGCTGGCACTGGCACTGTTTCTGGCCTTCGGCATGCTCGCGCTGTTTGGCATTCGCAGCCACGTGGCCTTTGTGGCAGGAAGCCTGTTCGCGCTCGCTGCTGCGGCCTTCATGGCGCTCGAGGCCGGCTATCTGGCTGATATCCTGCCGCGCCTTCCGGTTCGCAATGTCTCGCTCGACATGTTGCGTGCATTTGTGGAAAGCGCCCTTGTCCTTGCGCTCGCGCTCTGTGTTGTGTCCTTCAACGCCATGCGCCAGCGTGGCATTCTCTCCGTCATCGGCGTTGTGCTGATCTTGGTGCTCGCCTGCGCCAATCTGGCTTACGCCGCTTTTGAGCCGTTGCAGGCAACGACCTCGGCGCGCCTGGGCTTTGCCGTGCTCGCGGGGCTGGGCCTGCTGATCGGGTTTGCGGTGCGCAAGGCCGGCTATGGGGTTGTGCGTCAGGGCCTCCTGCTCTGGGCAGCCATCGCAAGCTGGGCCGTGGTCGCGGGCGTTTTCGCAACGGCAAGCCGGGTTGAACCCTTTCAGCATCCCGTGCTTCTGATCGGTCTCGCCCTGGTGTTGTCGGTGATGGCGTTCACGCTTGTCAGCTTTGCCTTCACCCAGGGCTTTCTTGCCAAGCCTTTTCTCACCGACGCAAGCCGCCGCAGCCTGGCGCTGGCAGGGGCTGAGCATTTCGTCTGGGATTGGCAGCCCTACGAGGACCGGCTTGATATCGGGGTTGATCTTGCCACAGCGCTGGGCTTTGGCGCAGCGGAATGGCAGGCCTCGCCCGCCGCCGCCTTCCGCGCCGTGCTGCATCCGGACGACGTGCCGATCTATCAGGAACTGATGGACGAGCGCCAGATTGAAGCCGGTGAGTTTCACGAGCTTGAGTTGCGGTTGCGCAATTCCGAAGGCGCGTATCGCTGGTTTGCCTTGCGGGTCCGCGCCCTTCCCGGGCCGAACCGCAGAACCGCGCGCTGCATTGGCACCCTGACGGACATCACCCGCAACAAGGTTACAGAAGACAAACTCATAACCGATGCCGTGCGTGATCCGGTGACAGGCCTGCCGAGCCGTGCGATTTTTCTGGATCGTCTGATGCGTGAGATCAGCAAGCCGCTGGCCCAGCCGGTGCGGGTGCTGCTCATTGCGCTGGAAAGGTTCAAGACCCTGAATGACGGCCTTGGCCATGATCTGGGTGATCAGTTGCTGCTGGTCGCGGGCAGGCGGATTTCCGACCTGCTGCTCCAAGATGAAACCGCCACCCGCATTTCAGGCAGCCAGTTTGCCGTCATGTATGTGGAAACCATTGCCGGCCGCACGGTCGCCGCGCTGGCCGAAGACATCAGGCAATCCGTTTCAGCACCCGTGCCGCTCGGTGAGCGCAACGTCTACCTCTCGGCGGTGATCGGCGTGTCCAAGTCTTCCACTGACGGCTTTGGCCCGGAGGAGTTGCAGGAACAGGCGGCAACGGCTCTCCATGATGCACAAGGCGAAGGCAAAGCGACGATCCGCATATTCGAAGAAGGCTTGCGTGATGAGCGCGCAGACCACATCGACATGGAATCGAGCCTGCGTCAGGCCATCAACGGCAATGAAATTGAAGTTCTCTACCAGCCCATTGTCAGTCTCGAAACCGGTGCGGTCGCTGGCTTTGAGGCGTTGGCGCGCTGGCGCCACCCGGAACTGGGGTTGCTGCCGCCTGCCAAGTTCCTGGGACTGGCGGAGCAGGCGGGGCTGCTGCCCGCCATCACCAACATTGTGATGGCTGAGGCTTTCCGGCAGATGGGCATCTGGCAGCGCGTGCTGACGCGCGAACGCCCTGTCTACATGGCAATCAACCTGTCGGCCGACGAACTCAATGATTTTGCCATGGTGGAGCGGCTGCGCGGCCTCATTGTCCGCGAGGGTGTCAGGCCCAATTCCGTCAAGATCGAAATCACCGAGTCAGTCGCCATGCGCTACCCTGACCGGGCGAGGGCATTTGTGCAGCGCCTGCATGCCCTCGGCATCGGCATCGCCTGCGATGATTTTGGCACCGGATTTTCCAGCCTGTCCAGTCTCCGTGACTTGCCATTTGACACCTTGAAACTTGATCGGTCATTTCTCGCTGCCGAAGCGCTTGAAGGGCGCGGCGGCGTCATCGTCGACACGGTGATCGGCCTTGCCCATGGCCTTGGCATGCTGGT
>JANPDD010000051.1:0-1979 GCA_031431295.1 Hyphomicrobiales bacterium
TGTGATGTTGTCGTTCTTGTTGGCATGGCGTCCTGTGAAGCGCTCGTAGTGGCCGAGATCAAGGTCAGTCTCCGCGCCGTCATCCGTCACAAACACCTCGCCATGCTGGTACGGGCTCATGGTGCCGGGATCGACATTCAAATAGGGATCGAGTTTCTTGAGCCTGACCTTGAAGCCACGGGCCTGCAGCAACGCGCCCAACGCGGCTGATGCAAGGCCTTTGCCCAAGGAGGAAACCACGCCGCCAGTAATGAAAATATATCGCGCCATGGGAGTCGTTCCTAACCCGCCGCGCCCGAGATTCGAAGCGCGCAATTCACCCGCCCGCCATGTTCATGTGGAAAGCCGTGAAACAGCCTGCTGTTTCAGGGGGTTAGGCGGACCTACTGGTTCGTCGGCACGGCAGGCTGAGCAGGCTCCTGGGGTGCGCCCAAGTTGGGAAGCACGGGTTCGGCCCCCGTTGCTGGCGGTGTTGCGCCACTGCCCTGCCCGTTCGTCTGGCTGGCAGGTTGCTGAACGCTGTCAAAGGCCGAACCTCCGACCCCGCCACGGGTGGCAAGCACGGTCAGCGCAATCGAGGTTGCAAAAAAAGCGACGGCCAGCACCGCCGTCATGCGGGTGAGCGCGCTGCCGACGCCGCGTGCTGAAAAAATGCTGCCGGGGCCACTGTTGCCACCGCCAATGCCGAGTGCTCCCCCTTCCGAGCGCTGCATGAGGATGACGCCCACGAGGGCCAGAGCAACGAACAGGTGAACAACGAGAAGTACGGTTTGCATGGGTCTGGATATCCGGTCGATTTTCGCGGGTTGCTGTAGCCGCAATATGGGGTGGTTGCAACGACCTTCAAGCAGACCCTTGCCGCGCCCCCCGAACCTAAAGCCGCGCCTTGTTCAGGCGCAGCGCATTGGCGATCACGCTGACGGAACTCAGTGCCATGGCGGCGGCGGCCAAAATGGGAGACAGCAAAATCCCGAAAACCGGGTAGAGCACGCCTGCCGCAATCGGTACGCCTGCCGCGTTGTAGATGAAGGCGAAGAACAGGTTCTGGCGGATATTGCCCATCACGGCCCGTGACAGGGCCTGCGCCTCGGCAATGCCGCGAAGGTCCCCGCGCAACAAAGTGATGCCGGCACTTTCCATGGCAACATCCGTGCCGGTGCCCATGGCGATGCCAACATCGGCGGCGGCGAGGGCTGGGGCATCATTGACGCCATCGCCCACCATGGCGACCACACGCCCCTGTCCCTTCAACTTGCTCACGACTGCGGCCTTCATGACGGGAAGAACTTCGGCCTCAACATCCGTGATGCCCAGTTTCCCCGCCACGGCCATGGCCGTTGTATGGTTGTCGCCGGTGAGCATGACAATGCGCACGCCATTGGCGCGCAGGCGATCGAGTGCCTCTTTGCTGGTGGGCTTGATGGCGTCGGCGATGCCGAGAACGCCTGCAAGCCTGCCGTCTATTGCGACAAAGACGGCAGTTTCAGCGTTCCGGCGCATGGCATCGGCGGCATCGCGCAAGTCGGAGGTCGCGATTTTGAGACTGTTCAGATAGGCGGCATTGCCAATGGCAACCTGCTTTCCCTTCACCGTGCCTGTGGCACCCTTGCCCGGGGGTGAATTGAAATCAACGACCTTGGCCAGTGCGATCTGCCGTGCCTTGGCGGCGGCCACAATGGCCTTGGCCAAGGGATGTTCGCTCGCCTGTTCGACGGATGCGGCATGGCAGAGCACGTCTTCCTCGCCTTGACCAGGTATCGCGGTGATCGACGTCAGCGATGGTTTGCCTTCTGTCAGCGTCCCGGTCTTGTCGATCACCATGGTGTCGACTTTTTCCATTCGTTCGAGGGTTGCAGCGTCGCGGATCAGAACCCCCATGCGGGCGCCACGGCCCACGCCCACCATGATCGACATGGGTGTTGCCAAGCCCAAGGCGCAGGGACAGGCAATGATGAGAACCGAAACGGCGGCAATCAAAC
>JANPDD010000052.1:0-14119 GCA_031431295.1 Hyphomicrobiales bacterium
GATCCTTTCCCGTTTTTCAAACAACAAGCTGTGTTGTTGGGCGCCTTATTGCATTCGCACCGCTTAAGGACCTTGAACCTAGGTGATTAAAATCAACCTTATTCAACGGGAGAAACAATGGTGTGGTAAAGGGTTGTATAAGCACTGCGGTTCATTAACCAAGCCTGCGAAACGCCGAAGAAATCCTGTGCGACAGCGTGCAACGCCGCGAGGTCAACAAATTCAATCAGTGTACGGATTAAAATCGACCGGAGAAGGCTACTCGCAGCGGATGGTGACGTCCGCGGTGTACATGTCGCGGGGGAATACGCCGGCGGTTTTCGTTGCACTCAGGTCCACAGCCACAGTGCTGCTGCCGCTGTTCAACAGCGTTTGCGTTGGTCCCGCGATGTTGCTTCCCGAGGTCGCACCAGACAGCGAGTAGGTGGAAGCAAAAGTGGTGTTGTTGCTGTTGCCTGTAACAAAGGTGGTGGGCGCGATGGCGCTGACTGTGAAGCCGGCAGACGACGCGTCTGCGGAGACCTGTGCCTGGCGGCCACCGGAGAGCGAAGAGGACAAGACGCGGTTTGTCACATTCGGAACGAGAAGGCCTGTATCAACCGCAATGAGCCTGCAGGTATTGCCGACTGTGGCGCCGAACACCGCATTTGAGGTGGCAGCATGCGCTCCGCCCGCGGCGCAGGATGCCGCCAGGACCATCAGGAACACTGTTGAACCTCGCATCACGATACTCACCCGACGGAAAGAACCGCCCGCGATGTCCCCCTGATTGCCGTCTTCGCCACAGTGTTCGCCCCCCCGGCGTTTGATGTGTCAGCTTCGCAGACAGGAAAACACTTGGCCAGTGTAATGCGGCTTAAGGAGAAAGGTAAATGCAAACAAAGGTTAATGGGTCGCTTACTCAACTGCATGGATTGCCCTGAACAACAACAGAACTGGTTAACGCCGCTGCAAGCATTGGCTGATAGGACACAGTGTGGTTCCACGGTGGGACCGGACAAATGTGTGCGGCTTATGCCTTCCCTCGTGACGATTGAGTGGCTGTCTGTGATCCCCGTGTTGATCGTATTATCCAATCGTTATCCATTGGGATGCCTGCTTCTCCTTGCCGACCGGCGAACGGCAGGGAACTTCGGCGCAGACCGTCAGGTCAGGCAATCGCTGGTCAGGCTGACTGCGCCCGCAAAGGCAACGTGATGGCGCGCATTCAAGCAATTGAACCACCCAAGGCCCTTCCCCGCCAAGTGAGGCGGGTTCTCTACATTGGCCCGGCAGCAAACGAAGTCTGCTCCATCATCGCCCAGCATGTCGGTGAAATCGACATGCGCTACGAGTCGGATGTGAGTGCGGCACTTGTGGTGGCACGGCAGTCACGCTTCGACACCGTGATTGTTGACCAGCGCGATGACAGGTTGGCCACCAGACTGGTCGTACCGCTGATGGCGGGCATCGGCTATCCGGTGAAACTTGTTGTCGTCAGCCAGTTCAAGGATGTCGGGCAATATCTCGCCGTTCCCGGTGTGGCGCGGGTGTTGACTGCGCCTGTTCGGGAGGGGCAACTGCTGCGTGTCCTCGGGCTGCAGTTCAAACCCAAACACTACCGAGATGCCCCGCGTGTGCGAGAACCTTCGACACGGCAGACGGGAATCTTCAGCACCTACACCAACATGTTCTTTGACCGCTTCACGACAGTTGTATCGACAGCCCACAAGCGTCTGGCCTTTGCGGCCTTGATGCTGCTGTTCGTGGCCTTCGTCTTCTACGGTGGGGTGATCGGCTATTTTCTGCTGTCGACCTCATGGGGTGCGCCCATGTCGCTGGCGCGGGGTCATGAGCTGGTGGACAGGACAGAGAAGGATCTCATGGGTTTGCGCGCCGCACTCAACCAGACCGACCAGTCGCTGACTGAGATCGGGATGGAGAAAATCGAGGCGGAACGACTGCTGAACGACGCCACGCTGATGGTCAAATACGCGCTTGGCACAACCAGCAAGGAAATTTCCTTGCGCGCACGCCAGTACAAGAACCTTAAATCCAACATGACCCGGCTGAAAAAAGTGCGTGATGCCATTGCGCGACAGCCCAAGAAAGGCGGCACGACAGAGGCCCTGCAGGACCTCTACAAGAAACGTCTCATTGACAAGAAGACTTTCAATTCCGCCTCACTTGGTCTCCTGGAAGCCAGCCAGCGTCTGGCAAAGATCGAGGGCGACATCAAGATCACGCAGAGCCAGTTGACCAATGTCGATGCCAATAGGGCAATGCTGCACGCGCTCAAGGCTGCCTTGGAAAAAGGCGGCGAGATTGCCTCGGTGGCATCCGTCTCTTCGGAATTGATACTGCTGACGAAGCAATCGATTGACGCAAAGGCGACACTTGACCTGGCGGCGTCCACGCTGAAATCCAACGCCATCAAGGCCCGGCAACTCAGCGAAAGCCAGGCCGCGTTGAAATTGCGGATCGCGGCACTCGAGTCCTCGGCTCTCGCCCGTGCCATTAAAAAGCGCGTGGTTGTTGTTTTCGTTCCCTCTGCAAATCTCGGCCGCTTCCACACCGGCGCACCACTTTATTCCTGCCTTTTCACGATCTTCGCGTGCCAGCGTGTTGGCTCCGCAGGTGATGCGCAACCAGGTGAAATCAATTCAATGCATCCGTTTTTTGGCACGCCCATCAGGGGGCAGTTGGTGGAAGCAAACCTGACGACGGCCATTGCCGCAACGCGCCAGATCATCCATGGCTCCCGTAAGCCGTTTTTCTTCTAGAACATCGGGCGATCAAATCGAAACGATTTGAGAGAGGAAAGATGCTCCAAATTATTGAACTTGCGCGCAATGCTTATGATCAGTTGATTCCAACTGACCGCACGGCGCGCTAAGGCTGCGGCCATCCGAAAGGCTGAATTGAGGGCAGGGTGAGTTTACCTCTCCAGCCACAACATTCTTGATCTTTCGGCGAAGGCCCGCCAAGGGCATGGTTCAACCATGGCTCAGCGAAATATCATTCTCGGCATAGACACAGGCGGCACCTATACGGATGCCGCCGTGATTGACGCTGCCCAGCACCGTATACTGGCCTCTGCCAAAGCCATCACGACGAAGGGAGACCTGGCCGTTGGCATTGGTGAGGCCATGGCAGCGGCCGTGGCGAAGCTCGAAGGCTCGGTAAAGCCCGGTGACATTCGGCTTGTCTGTGTCTCGACAACACTTGCCACCAATGCAGTTGTGGAGGGGCATGGCAATGCCGCCGGGGTCATTCTCATCGGCTTTGATGGGGCCATGGTGGCCAAGACCGGCATTGCACAGGCCTTTCCGGGTGTTCCGATTGCCAGGGTTGCCGGCGGCCACGATCACAACGGCGATGAACACCAGGCGCTTGATGAGAGGCAGTTGCAGGTGGATATTGCGCGCATGGCCCCCGACGTCACGGCATTTGCCATCGCCTCCGCGTTTGCAGTTCGCAACAACAGCCATGAGGTGCGGACACGGGAGCTCGTCGCAACACTGACGGGAAAGCCCGCAACGCTTTCAAGTGAGTTGTCGAATGCCTTGGACGCGCCCCGCCGGGCGCTGACGGCACTTCTCAACGCCCGCCTCATCTCGCGCATCAGGCATTTGCTGGAGGCGGTGCGCCGGGCCATGGACGGGCTTGGCATTGTCAGCGGCCTGATGGTTGTGAAGGGTGATGGCACGCTGGCCAATGCAGAGAGTGTAGCACTTCGCCCCATCGAAACCGTGTTGTCCGGTCCTGCCGCCAGCCTGATCGGCGCCAGATGGCTTTCGGGTCTCAGTGACTTCATCATGTCGGACATTGGTGGCACCACAACGGACGTCGGCATTCTCTCGGGTGGCCGACCGATGGTTGCGGCACTGGGGGCGGAAGTCGGCGGATGGCGCACCATGGTCAAGGCCATTGATGTCAAGACCATCGGCCTTGGCGGTGACAGCGAAGTGAAGTTTGATGTGGATGGCGGATTGCTTGTGGGCCCACAGCGGGCCGTGCCGGTTTCACTGCTGGCGGCGCGCCATCCGGTGCTGGAAGTCTTGTTGCAAGCTGACCTTGCCGAAACGGAAGGGGGATCGCTGCTCGGCAAATTCCTCATCCGGCCATTTGGCGAGCAGCGCCATGACGCCACGGGTGTCAGCCCGGCAGAAGCGGCAGTCCTCCGGCTTGTGGGCACCGAGCCTGTTCCCCTGCGCAAGGTTGCCACCTCGCACGCGGCACAGCGGGCCGTCAGTACCCTGCGCCGCAAAGGGCTCCTGCAATACTGCAGTTTCACGCCTTCTGATGCCGCGATTGTTCTTGGCCTGCAAAGCAATTGGCCACAGGCGGCGGCTGAAACAGCGGCAAAGCTCATGGCGCGTTTTCGCGACATGAAGTTGCCGGATGAAGCGCAGATGCTGCAGTTCTGTCACAGTATCTGGGACCGGACCGTGGCGCTCTCGACGCGCATCATTCTTGAGGCCGCCATGGGTCCCCGCGACAGGGGAAGTGCCGTATGGGAGGCCGTGTGCGACGGCGTGGGGCAGGTGGGGCTTGCCCGCGTGGCTCTAACACCGACAGTTCCCATCGTGGCGGTTGGTGGGCCAGCGCAGGTCTATTACCGGGAGGTGGGCAAGCGACTGGGCTGCGAGGTTGTCTTCGCGCCGTTCTGCGATGTTGCCAATGCAGTCGGTGCCGCGGCTGGCGAGGTTGCCGACGTGGTGAGCATTTCCGTCGAAGGTGACGGCAATGGCGCATTTCGCGTCTATGGCGGCCGCGAAGCGGAGATTTTTGGCAATGGCAGTGCCGCACTGGCCAGGGCAGAGGCGCTGGCGCGGGAGATGGCGCTGACTGTTGCGCGCACGCACGGCGCAATTGACCCCGTTGTCCACGTGACGGTGGAAAAGAAATTCCTTCCCGATGCCAAAAATGACGACGGCCTCCTCACCGCCGTTGTTGTGGCGGAAGCCATCGGGCTACCCGCAGGGTGATGCGCGAGTGCTATTCAGCCGCAACGGCCATGGCAGGATCAGCGCCGAAGCTGTCACGGACATGGCGCGCCAGTGCTGTTATTGCCGGCGTGGCCAGATCATCCTTGCGCAAGAGGCCGATGCCGAAGCGGCCCAGTGAGGGAAAACCATCGGCTTCTGTCAGAATGCGCATATCAGGCCGCACGCAAATTTCCGCCATGGCTGCCACTGCAAGGCCTTGTCTTACCACCGCATCGATCATGGTGCGGTTGGGGCTGGTATAGGCCACACGGTGTTTGCGCCCCGCCTTGATCAGGGCATCGGTGGCTTCGCGCCGCCAACAACAGGCATTGCCTGACGTCGCAAGTGGCAGGATCTCTGCTGTATGGATGGAGTGCCGGGGCGACGTGACCCAGACAAGCTCCTCCTGGCGCAGCACTTCGCCTTCGCGTTCATTGCCATGGAAGGTCACGAGGGCGAGATCCATCTCGCCACGCTTGATCTTTGCGGTCAGCGCGGTGCTGGGCAGGCATTCCACATCCAGGGTCACCTGCGGGTGGCTGCGGGAAAAGCGGGCCAGCACTTCCGGCAGGAAGAGATCGGCATAATCGTCGGGGGTGCCGAAGCGCACCCTGCCCGTGAGTGCCGGCCGCGTGAAACTTGCGACCACGGCGTCATTCATGTCGGCGATCTTGCGGGCCTGTTCGACGAGGCGCTCGCCTTCCATCGAGAGGCGGCTGCCGCGCCCGTCCCGCTGGAACAGGCTGCGGCCCAGGCTGTCCTCAAGCCGCTTCATCTGCATGGAAACGGCGGACTGGGTCTTGTTCACCTCCTCAGCCGCACGGGTAAAACTTCCGGTATCGGCAATGGCAAGGAAAGTCTTGAGTTGGTCGATATCAAGGTTGGCAAGCATGGCGGTCACTCTTATCAAAGTTGGTGATGAAAACATAATATACATTCGTTTGTGTGGTCAATGGAAATCTGACATATTATGGCTGTCAAACACCCTTAATTGTTGATTGAAGATGTTGATAACGCTGGAGAAATTACTTTCCTGCGAATGTGGAGATTTGCCATCATGGATGACTATGCACTGCATATGGCCCGCACATCCGGCAGTTTGCCGGGGGTGGGCATTGTCGAAAGACTGATCAGCAACTGGCATGCCCGCAAGGCTGTGCGGAAGCTGGCGGAATTGGATGACCAATTGCTGCACGACGTTGGCCTGACACGGGGTGACGTGGACTGGGCCTCGCGACTGCCGCTCACAGCCAACGCGGCACTCTTGCTGGACGGGCGGCATCGCACCCGAAGGACAAAACAGCATGGACGCTAGATGTTCGTGCCGGTCGTCCAGAGGACGAGGAAAATGAAGGCGGAGACAGTTTTCTCCGCCTTCATCGTTTTTTCACCACGTTTGAATTCTGAAGCCTTGATTGCAGTGATCGCATTCATTCATCCTTTGCCGGCAAGGACGCGTTAACCCCGTTGGCGATAGTTTGCTCGCAACCAAACGAGAGCAAACTGCCCATGACTGTCCCCCTGAAGAGTGCCCAGAAAAGCGACTGGGACCAACAGGCCGCCAAGGCCACGACCTGGCGCATTGAAAAACCGGACATTCACCGCGGAACAGCCGCCGGGTTTTTTCCCGACCAGAATGGCGGGGCCTATGAGCACCTGCTGACGCAAATGCCCATCATGCTGCATTGCATGGATGGTTCCGGGCGCATGCTGGCGGTCAACCACAATTGGTGCGAGACGCTGGGATACAAATCGCCGGACGTTGTGGGGCGACCCTTCAGCGAATTCCTGCCGCCGGAATCACGCAGCAAGCTCGTCACCGAAATCTACCCCAAATACCTGGTCAGCGGCAGTTGCAAGGCGGAAGAGATACTCCTGACCCGCAAGGATGGCTCACTGGCCACCGTGCTCCTGTCCATGACTGCCTTTCGCGGCGACAAGGGCAGGCTTGAACGTTCGATCTGCGTGCTCGAGGATATCACCAAGCAAAAACTTGCCGCCATGGCGACGGCGCGCAGCGACCAGCGCTTTCGTGGTGCCTTTGCGGCGGCGGTGCATGGCATGGCGGTTGTCTCGCCTACAGGCCATGTGGAAATCGCCAATGATGCCCTCAAGGCCTTTCTTTGCCGCGAGGACATCGAGACCAATCCCATGGCTTTCGAGGATCTTCTGCACAAGGATGACCGGGGCCAGTTCCTTAATGGCATGCGCCAGCTCCTGACCGGGGAAGTGACGACGCTGCAAATGGACCTGCGCTTCATGACGCCGGACAACAAGGTTGTGCATGGGGCGACATCGGTTGCGCTCGTCAGAAACGAAAAGGGCGAAACGGAACAGCTGATCGTGCAGCTTGTGGACACGACCGAACGCAAGGCAGTGAACCTTCGCCTGCAAAAGGCCCAGAAAATGGAGGCGATCGGCCAGTTGACAGGCGGGCTTGCCCATGACTTCAACAACCTGCTCACCATCGTCATCGGCAACTTGCAGCTTCTCGACGGCAAACTCGCAGGCGATGAAAAGGCCAAGCGCCGCCTGGCTGAATCGATTGATGCCGCCCAAAAGGGTTCCGACCTCACAAGGCAGCTTCTGGCCTTTGCGCGCAAGCAGGAACTGGAGCCGAAAGACACCGAGATCAACGGCCTGGTCAAGGGCATGGAACAGCTTGTGGCGCGCGCCGTGGGCGAGAATATCGAGGTGCGCTTTGAGATGATGGATGGCCAGCCCCATTCGCTGATCGATCCGTCGCAGCTTGAATCCGCCATTCTCAACCTGTCCATCAATGCGCGCGATGCCATGCCGGACGCGGGGCGGCTGACGATCGAAACGCAGGCTGCCTATCTCGACCGTTTCTATGCCGAAAAGAATCCTGAAGTTGTTCCCGGCCACTACGTCATGATCGCGGTTTCAGATTCCGGCACGGGCATGCCACAGGAGCTTCTTGAAAAAGTGTTCCAGCCCTTCTTCACCACCAAGGAAAGCGGCAAGGGTTCAGGCCTGGGACTTTCCATGGTCTATGGTTTCATCAAACAATCCGGTGGCCACATTTCGGTCTATTCCGAAGTCGGCCATGGCACGTCAGTCAAGATGTATCTGCCGCGCCGCATGAAATCGGGTGAAGCAGCAACGGCGGCAGCGGCGGCTGCCGAGCCTATGCAAACCGCTTCGGCGGGCGAACCGCTCCCTGCCACAACCGCCGCACGCAGGCCCAAGATTCTTGTCGTCGAAGACCAGGAAGCGGTGCGCATGGTTGCCTGCGGCTTCCTCGAGGACTTCGGCTATGAAATCGTCGAAGCGGGTAACGGTTTTGAGGCGCTTTCGAAACTGCAGGAACACATGGATGTCGATCTGATGTTCTCGGACGTTGTGATGCCTGGCGGCATGAACGGTTTTGACCTGGCCCAGGCTGCCCGCAGCCTCAAGCCGGAACTCAAGATCGTGCACACCTCCGGCTATCCGAAGGGCGCCATGGTGCATCAGGACGAGCCGCGCTTCCGTGAGGGATTTATCATCATGAAACCCTACCGCCGCGAAGACTTGCAGAAGATCATCAAGGACGCGTTGGAGCGGCAATAAAGCCTGTCGTCACCCTAGCCGTGGCCTGCGTCCATGGAGAGCATGCCGGGATCAACGCCGAGACTGGCCAGGGCCTGGGTGTGCTTGTGTTCAAGGTCGCTGCTGAAAATAAGATCAGCATCCGGTTCGGCGTGAAGCCAGCCGTTGTGCAGTATTTCGTCCTCCAACTGGCCGGGTGACCAGCCGGCATAGCCCAGCGCGATCAGCCGCCTTGCGGGGCCGGCACCCAATGCAATGTCCCGCAACACATCAAGCGATGCCGAAACGGCGTAGTTGTCGTTGACTTTGAGGCTGGTGTCGTCGGTGGGGTAGTCGGTGCTGTGGAGCACAAAGCCGCGGAAGGTTTCGACAGGTCCACCCAATCGCACGGGAATGCGCAAGACATCCTCCGGCACGGAATCGAGTTTGCTGACCAGTTCGGTTTTTTCCAGGAGGTCGGAGAACATGGTGAGTGGGGCTGGCTTGTTGACAACAAAGCCCATGGCGCCCTGGGCCGAGTGGGCGCAAATAAAGACCACTGAATGATCAAAATTCGGATCGTGGATGCTGGGCATGGCGATCAGGATTTTGCCCGCGAGGGTGGTTGCAGGTGACATTGCTCGTTCTTAGCGCGCTTTCCGGCCACATGGAACCATGTGGCCGAGGAGAATTCGCGCAAAGCCAATATGCTCGTGCAAATTCTTCTCGCCAAGACCATTTCGTCTTGGCGGAATTTGCTCTAGCGCAACGGACGATCAAATCGGAACGATTTGAGAGAGGAAAGTTGCGCTAAATGATTGAATTTACGAGCATCGTTGCTGCGGTCAATTGATGTTTCTGATTCCAATTGACCGCACGATGCTCTAGTCCGTGTGGGCGCCTTGCGCCAGATGGTGGTGCCAGATGGTGACGCAGAGGTGACTGGCGCGTTAACTGCAGAAGATTTATGTTCCCGCCATGACCATTCCCAGGCTTTCCCGGCGCTGCTTGATGTCTTCATGGGCCGGGGCTTTCATTCTCGTGCCGCAGGCCCAGGCGGCGCAACCCTATACGATACGCTTCATTTCAGGCGGATTTGACGGCACGGTGTTTCACGGCGGCCTCGAAGTCAGAATGGCGGCTGGCTGGAAAACCTATTGGCGTGTCCCCGGTGCTGGCGGCATTCCGCCTGACATTGCGGCAAAGGGCGAAAACCTGGCCGCTTTCCGTTTTGCCTTTCCCTTGCCGCGCCGTTTCCATGGCGAGGACGGCGAAACCATCGGCTACAAGGATGAGGTTGTGTTTCCCTTTGAGATTGAGGCCAAGGACACGGCAAAACCTGTCGTGGCCGGGCTTTCAGCTTTCTTTGGCGTATGCGAGACAATCTGCATTCCTGTCCAGGCGAGGGACAGCATCACATGGAAGCCGATTGCGGCATCAACCGGCAATGACCTGACGCTCCTGTTGTGGCGGCAGCGCGTGCCAAGGCTGGTGGAAGACGGACCGGCGAGGCAGGCTTCCATCGTGGAAAAGGCTGGCAAGGCCTATCTGCATGTAGTCTTGAAAGAAATGGTGCGGGACATCTTTGTCGAGGGCAATGCGCTGCACTATTATTCAGCACCGCAATGGCAGGAGGGCGGCCTTGCGGCAACGCTTGAAATCCATGGCGTCAAAGCGCCAGAGGCGATGCGCGGCAAAAGCCTGCGCCTGACGATTGATCGCGGTGGCGTGGGCCTTGAGCAAAGCCTCGTCGTCGTCTAATCCCGGCCTCTCAACGAGAGATCATGAACGTGACGATCAAGGTTGGTGACCGGCTCCCGCAAACTGAATTCCGGGTGATGACGAGCGATGGTGAACAGACCGTCATGACCGACGCGGTTTTTCTGGGCCGCCGAGTCGTGCTTTTTGGAGTGCCAGGAGCCTTCACCCGAAACTGCTCGAAAGTGCACCTGCCTGGCTTCATCGCCCACCATGATGCCATCAAGGCAAAGGGCATCGACACGATTGCCTGTACCGCCGTCAATGACGCCGATGTCATGAGTGCCTGGTCCGTGCAGCAAGGTGCGGAAGGTTTGATCACCATGCTGTCGGACGGCAACGCCAGCTTCGCCAAGGCGTGCGGACTGGAAAGGGACTTGACGGCTTCAGGCATGGGCCTTCGCTCCCGCCGCTATTCAATGATTGTCGAGAATGGCGAGGTGAAGGTCCTCAACGTGGAACCCGCGCCGGGCGTCAATGCTTCCAAGGCGGAAGTGATACTGTCGCAGTTGTAGGGCCAGGCAGTGCAGGACCGGTGGCTTCAGGGCATCAAGGCCACGAATTTTGCGGCACTTGTGCTTGAGCGGAGAGGGGCAACAGAACGCCCGCTGTTTTCCTGCGATGACGGACGGCACTTCAACTTTGCCGCTTTTTGGGATTTGGCGCAGCGGCTTTCGTTTTCACTCAGGTCTGCTGGCGCCAGTCCCGGCGACCGTATCGCAGTGCAGGTTGCCAAAAGTGTCGAGGCGGTGGCCCTGTTCTGGGCCTGTGTGCGCGGTGGCTTTGTGTTTCTGCCCCTCAACCCTGCGTACACGGCAGCGGAAGTGGCCTATTTTCTGGAAGACGCGGAACCCAGCGTTCTGGTTGTGGCGCCGGAACGGTTGAATGAAATGTCAGCACTGGCCGCTGCGGCGGGATGCAAATCCATTCACACGCTGGATGATGTGGGAACGGGCTCGCTTTTGGCGCTGGCAACAGAAGGGGTTGAGGACCATCCCGCAACATGGGCAGACACGGCTGCCATCCTTTACACGTCAGGCACAACGGGCCGCTCCAAGGGCGCGATGCTGAGCCATGGCAACCTTGCGTCAAACGCCCTGGCGTTGGTTGAGGCTTGGGGCCTCACGCCAGCTGACCGGCTGATCCATGCCTTGCCCGTCTATCACACCCACGGGCTCTTCACTGCGACCAACACGCTTTTGCTGTCAGGCGGCAGCATGCTGTTCCGGCGCCGGTTTGATGTTGACGAAGTGCTTACCTTGCTGCCGCAGGCCACGACCATGATGGGCATTCCCACCTTCTATACCCGCCTCTTGCAACATGCCGGTCTGACGCGTGAAGCCACGGCCCATATGCGGCTATTTGTTTCCGGCTCGGCCCCGCTGCTGGCAGAAACCCATCGCGCATTCGAGGCGCGCACGGGCCATGCCATTCTCGAACGCTATGGCATGACCGAAACCAGCATGAACACGTCGAACCCCCTTGACGGCGAACGCCGGGCCGGCACAGTTGGGCTGCCGCTGCCACACATCAATGTGCGGATCGTTGACTGTCAGAGCCATGCAATCTTGCCCGTTGAGACGGACGGCATGATTGAGGTGAGGGGTCCAAACGTGTCGTCCGGCTATTGGCGCAACCCTCAAAAGACGGCCGAGGATTTCAGCGCTGATGGCTGGTTCATCACCGGTGACCTGGGGCGTCAGTCGGCGGATGGCTATGTGACAATTTCCGGTCGCGCCAAGGACCTGATTATCAGCGGCGGTTTCAACGTTTATCCAAAGGAAATCGAATTGCTCATCGATGCTTTCGAGGGTGTGCTCGAGTCGGCGGTGTTTGGTGTCCCCCATCCTGACTTTGGCGAAGGCGTCACGGCGGCAGTTGTGGGAAAGCCGGGAACCGCACTGGATGCCGGGGCCATTGCAGTGGATCTCAGGGGCAAACTTGCGGCCTACAAGTGTCCAAAGCGCATTCTGGTCATGGCGGAATTGCCGCGCAATGCCATGGGCAAGGTGCAAAAGGCCGAGCTGCGCAGCGCCTGGCAGGACCTTTACCGTCCGGTGTGAACACCACCCAGATTGACCAGGTGGACAAGCGCCACAAGGGCCACGAAACCGAACACCAGCATCAGCGGCGTGGTTGGCAAAAGCCGGGGTTCCAAGGCCTTTTTGGGGCGACGTTCCAGCACTGCCATCAGGCCGACGCTGCCAAGTGCCGCCACAAACACAAGAGAAGTAATGATAAATTCGGTATTCTGGAGGAGCTGCGGCATGTCCGGGTCGGTCGTTGGATGGTTGACAGGCTTCTTCCTGGTGACTATGGAAAGGCCCGATTTTGAATACGGGTGGAGAGCCACCCCTATAGGTGAATTCCATGAAAGTCCGCAACTCCCTCAAGGGCCTGATGAAGCGCCACCGCGACAACAAGCTGGTCCGTCGCAAGGGTCGTGTTTATATCATCAACAAGACCAACCCCCGCTTCAAGGCGCGCCAGGGTTAAGCCTCGTTTCGGTCCTGTCCCGGTGGTTCCGGGCAAATCATCATCACGCGCAATTGACGCTGGGCCAGGAACTTCCCGGTCGGCTTGCCGTTTTTATGGCGCAGTTTCTGTGCCATACTCGTTCCCATGCGCGGTTTTTCGGCGGTTGCGATTCTGTTGGGCCTGCTGGGCTTGGGTCTTGGCATGCTGACTTCGGCACCATTGGCGCTCGCTCAGGACCGGGACAAGCCTTCATCGAAAACGGTTGAGGTGCAGCGGAAGTCGCCCTCCGCCATGCGGTCAGAGGAATTGGACAAGTTGTTTGCCCAGCTTCATGATGTGAATGCGGGCCGGCAGGCCCCGCTTGTCGAGCAGAAGATCTGGGCCAATTGGGGACGCAATGATTCCGTTACTGCGGAGTTGCTGTTGGGCCAGGCGGCCAAGGCGCTCAATGCCCAGGAATACCAGGCGGCAGAGGACATGCTGAACCGGCTGGTTGCCGACAAGCCGGATTATGCTGAAGCCTGGAACCGGCGGGCGACGCTGCATTTCATGGCGCAGCGCTATGAAAAGTCCCTAGGCGACATTGACAGGGTCCTGGAACTGGAGCCCCGGCATTTTGGGGCCTTGTCAGGGCAGGGCATGGTTCTGGAGGCTCTGGGCAGGCCGGATGCCGCGCTCAAGGCCTATCGTGAGGCGCTCAGCGTCAATCCCCACATGGGGGCCGTGCAGCAGGCGGTGCAAAGACTCGAAAAGGAACGCCCGGACATCTGAATTATTCAGACAGCCTTGCCGTCTTTGCCGATGGTGGCAATCCTGAGCATGTTTGTGGTGCCGGGTGTGCCGATGGGAACGCCGGCTGAAATCAGGATCTTGTCGCCAGCAACGGCAAAGCCTTCACGGCAGGCAATCTCGCCCGCGTGGCTAAACATTTCGTCGATGCTTTGGGCGTCTGGCACCAGCACACAGTGGGTCCCCCAGGTCAGGCTCAACTTGCGGGCGGTGCCGACTATTGGCGTGAGTGCCAGGATGGGCATGCTGGGGCGTTCGCGCGCAATGCGCAGGCCCGTTGGGCCGGAGCCTGTGTAGCAGACAATGGCAGGCACCTTCAGCGTTTCGGCAATGGTGCGGGCAGCAGCGGAAATCGCGTCCGCAGTGGTCTTCTCAGGCTCAGTGCGCTGGGCGTGGATGATGGAGTTGTAGTTCTCATCTTGCTCCACGTTCTGGGCCACGTGGTCCATGGTCTGGACGGCTTTTTCCGGCCATTTGCCGGTGGCGCTTTCCGCCGACAGCATGACGGCATCGGCGCCTTCATAAACCGCCGTGGCAACGTCGGAGACTTCGGCACGGGTGGGAACCGGCTCTTCAACCATGGATTCCAGCAT
>JANPDD010000053.1:0-1530 GCA_031431295.1 Hyphomicrobiales bacterium
GCACCCTGGTCCACGCAGACGGAAATTCCAGGCGTCTATGCGGCGGGCGATGTGTCAGACGATATCTATCGCCAGGCTGTCACGGCAGCCGGCATGGGCTGCATGGCCGCATTGGAAGCTGAAAAGTTTTTGCATGCTGAAACGAACACACAAAGAATGGCGGCGGAATAAATCATGGACTGGGACAAGTTGCGCATCTTTCACGCCGTGGCTGACGCTGGCAGTTTCACCCATGCGGGCCACGAACTCAATCTCTCGCAATCCGCCGTCAGTCGCCAGATCAGCGCGCTTGAAACTGACCTCCATGTGCCGCTGTTTCACCGCCACGCCAGGGGGTTGATCCTCACCGAACAGGGCGAGGTTTTGTATCGCACGGCGCATGAGGTCTACACCAAGCTCGCCGCCGCCAAGACGCGGCTGATGGATTCAAAGGAAAAGCCGACAGGCGAATTGAAGATCACCACAACGGTGGGCTTGGGTTCCATCTGGCTCACACCACGCATCAAGGAATTCATGGAACTCTATCCTGACATTCAGGTGCAATTGCTGCTGGAAGATGAGGAGTTGGACCTTTCCATGCGTGAGGCCGACGTGGCGATCCGCTTGCGCAGGCCCACCCAGCCGGACCTCATCCAACGGAAGCTTTTCACTGTGCACCACCATATCTTTGCCTCACTCGACTATGTGAAACAGCGTGGCATTCCAAATGCGGTCGAGGAACTCGACAAACACAAGATTCTGGTGTTCGGAACTTCGGCAAACTACCTGAGCAGCCTGACAATGTTGCAGACGTCCGGCCGCGGCGAAGGTGATGTGCGGCCCGTCGCACTTCGCGTCAACAATGTCTACGGGCTTCGCCGTGCCGTGCAGGCGGGTGCCGGCATTGCCATCCTTGCCGACTATCTGGTGGCTCCCGACATGAACCTCGTGCAGATCGACCTGCCGATTGACACCCCGGAATATGACACTTACTTCGTCTATCCCGAGGAGTTGAAGGAAACCAAACGCGTCACCGCCTTCCGGGACTTCATCGTGGCGAAGGCCAGGGAGTGGAGCTTCTAGAACCCGGACGAAAGCTGCCGCAGTTCATGCCAATTCAACTGTTGTAGCGAAAATCGGTGGCGAAACCGCACCGTGCTTCATAAGCCCAGTTCATCGGGTCTTCCGCCATGTCGAGTGCTGAAACCGACTCGGTGCCGGGGTGGTCGTGGCCCGGAATGCCGCAAGTCACCACACCATCGAACGCGACGGGCTTCACAACCCGGGCACCACCTGCGTTTTCAATGCTGACCCATTCCGCCCCGGCGCGATGGTCGAGGGTGATCTTCGCCCGGCGGCCTTCCAGAACAGTCTTGAAAAACGCGGTGAATTCTATGGTCCCGCCCCAGCGGCCATGGAACACCTCGATCAGCGCGGCGAACTGTTCATCATTGGCCCGCTCGTCGACATAGCATCTTACCGTCCAAGGTTCTCCCGGATCGTCGTCGTTGTAGAATCCTGCAATCGCGACATTCAATCCCGACAGCGGCA
>JANPDD010000054.1:0-1896 GCA_031431295.1 Hyphomicrobiales bacterium
GCTGACGTTTTCCGGTGTCGCCTCCAACTTCGCGGGCGTGCCGCTGTCCTTTGCCTTCCTCGCCACTTTGGGGCGGCTCGGCATCGTCACGGTGCTTTTGCGCGACTGGTTTGGTGTCAATCTTTACGGGCTGGGATTCAACCTGCTCAGCTTCTGGGGCCTGACGCTGGTCTATCTGTATTTCCAGATTCCACTCATGGTTCTGATCATCACCCCGGCACTTGACGGTCTGAAACGTGAATGGCGCGAAGCGGCAGAGATCTTGGGCGCCACTGGCCTGCAATATTGGCGCATGGTGGCGCTGCCGGTGCTGTGGCCCTCGCTCCTGGGCACCATGGCGCTGCTTTTTGCGAATGCCTTTGGTGCGGTGGCTACAGCTATAGCGCTGACCGGATCGTCGCTTTCCATCGTGCCAATCCTGTTGTTTGCACAGATCCGTGGCGACGTGTTGCAAGACCCGCATCTCGGCTATGCGATTGCCTTTGGCATGATCGTTGTGACCGGCATCGCCAATGTCATCTACATCGTGCTGCGGACGCGTTCGGAACGGTGGATCAAATGACGGCCAACCGTTTTTGGCCATGGGTCGCGTTGGTGGCCGGGCTGGTCTACTTTTTCCTGCCGTTGATCGGCATGCTTGAGTTTTCCCTGAAAATGCGGCGGGGAGTCTACAGTCTGGACGCCTACCGCGCGGTGCTGGGCGATCCGCAATTCCAGCAGACGTTCGGGTATTCGGTGATCATGGCGCTCTGCACCATCGTGCTGGGCATCGTGATCGTCGTGCCAACTGCCTATTGGGTGCGCCTGAAATTGCCGCGCTTCCGCCCGGTGATCGAATTCATAACCCTGCTGCCGCTGGTTATTCCACCCATTGTCATCGTCTTCGGTTACATCCGTATGTTCAACACCTCGTCGATTCTGCCGCTCACAGGCACCGCGATGGGCACCAACATTCTCTTGATGTTTGGCTATGCCACGTTGTCGCTGCCCTATATGTACCGGGCTGTCGATACGGGCCTGCGGGCCATTGACGTCAACACCCTGACCGAGGCCGCGCAGAGTCTGGGTGCTGGCTGGTATCAAGTTTTAGCGCGGGTGATCTTGCCCAACGTACTGGTGGCGGTGCTGTCTGGCGCGTTTCTCACCTTCGCCATCGTGATTGGGGAATACGTCTTCGCAGCCCTGCTGGATCGCCCGGCATTTGGTCCATATCTGGTGTGGAGTGGCGACAACAAAGCGTATGTGCCGCAGGCCCTGGCCGTCATGACTTTCGCTATCACCTGGACCTGTATGGGGCTGATCCAGCTCGTGACCCGGTTTTCCAAACATACAAGAGCAACAAGATGATCATGGGTTCGGACTGATGGCATTTCTTGAAATCAATCATCTTGAGAAAACATTTGGCGCAGCGCGGGTCGTCAAGGATTTCAACCTTGGCATCCAAAAGGGCGAGTTCGTTTCGCTGCTCGGCCCGTCTGGTTGCGGCAAGACCACTGTTCTCAGGATGGTGGCGGGGTTTGAGACTCCATCGTCGGGCGTGATCAAGATCGACGGCAAGGATGTGGTGCAACAACGCCCGAACCAGCGCAACATCGGTATGGTGTTTCAGGCCTACGCCTTGTTCCCGAACTTGACCGTGGCCCAAAACGTCGGCTTCGGACTGAAGATCAAAGGTGTCGCGCGCGATGAATCCGATGCCCGTGTGGCAGAAATGCTGGCGCTGATTGGCCTGCCGGATCTAGGCTCCCGCTTTCCATTCCAACTTTCCGGCGGCCAGCAACAGCGCGTTGCCTTGGCCCGCGCTCTGGCGGTGAAACCTTCCGTCCTGCTGTTGGACGAGCCGCTCTCTGCCCTTGATGCCAAGATCCGCGTTATCCTGCGCACCGAGATTCGGGA
>JANPDD010000055.1:0-5137 GCA_031431295.1 Hyphomicrobiales bacterium
AAACGTGTCCTTCGCGCTGGAAAACCAGGGCCTCGACCGCGCCACCATCAAGCAGAAGGTGGAGAAGGTGGCGGACATGCTGCAACTGACGCCCTATCTCACGCGCCTGCCGAAAGCGCTCTCGGGTGGCCAGCGCCAGCGCGTTGCCATTGGCCGTGCCATTGTGCGCGGGGCCAAGGTATTCCTGTTTGATGAGCCACTCTCCAACCTCGATGCGGCGCTGCGCGTACAAACCCGCATGGAAATCGCCAAGCTGAAGCGCGACATGCCGCAGACCACCATGGTCTATGTCACCCATGATCAGGTGGAAGCGATGACGCTGGCAGACCGCATTGTGGTGCTGCAGGCGGGCCGTGTGGAGCAAGTGGGAACACCGATGGAGCTTTATGAGAAGCCCGCCAACACCTTCGTTGCGGGCTTTATTGGCTCGCCAAAAATGAACCTGGTGACGGGCAGCCCCGCTGAGCGCGCCAAGTGCAAGACGCTGGGCATCAGGCCTGAGCACCTCGATGTCTCATCCAAGACATCGGCAGGCGCCATTTCCGGCATTGCCGACTACACAGAGGTTCTCGGCAGCGACAGTTTCATCTATGTGACGACCGCGAATGGAATCATCACAGCACGTGAGAACGGCAGGACCAAGGTCAACAAGGGCGACAAGGTCTATTTGAAGCCGCAGGCCGAACACCTGCACCGCTTTGACGAAAACGGAAAGAGAATCGAGAAGAGATGACGATCCGCACGCTGATCTGGCACGAACACCGCCACGAGAAATCCAACAAACTGGTCGCCTCACTCTATCCGCAAGGCATGCATGGCGCCCTGAAGAACGCCTACAAGGGCGACAAGGAGTTTGTGGTTGACCACGCCCTGCTGGACGATGATGCCGAACATGGCCTGTCGCAAAAGCGTCTCGAAGAAACGGACGTGCTGCTCTGGTGGGGCCATGCCGCCCATGGCGAAGTGAAAGACGAAATCGTGGAGCGCGTTGCAAAACGCGTCTGGGAGGGCATGGGCCTCATTGTCCTGCACTCCGGCCACTACTCCAAGATATTCAAGAAACTCATGGGCACCCCCTGTTCGCTTAAATGGCGCGAAGCCGGAGAAAAAGAACGGGTCTGGATCATCAACCCGAACCACCCCATTGCCGCGGGCCTTCCCGAAATGATCGAGATCGAAAACGAGGAAATGTACGGCGAGCCCTTCTCCATTCCCGAGCCCTTGGAAACCGTGATGATCTCGCATTTTGAAGGCGGTGAAGTGTTCCGTTCCGGCGTCACCTATCGCCGGGGTGCGGGCAACGTGTTTTATTTCCGCCCCGGTCACGAGGCCTACACGGCCTATCACAACCCGCAGGTCTTGCAGGTGATCAAAAACGCCACGCGCTGGGCCTATAATCCGGCCAAGGCCTGGGTCGGCATTCACCCCTCGCCCAATGTTCCCCACGACAAGGCCCCAATCCCCTTGACGGTGAAGGGGCCGCGCCTCCACGCGGATGGCGAAGGAGGGCTCCGTTAAGGAATTTCCAAATGACAAAGAAGATCAGACTTCTCGTGCTCGGCACGGGTGGCATGGCAAAGGCCCATGCCACGGCTTTTGCCCAAGACCCCCGCGTTGAAATGGTGGCGGCCTGCGACGTGATGCCGGGCCGCGCTGCCGAATTCTCCAAGTCTTTTGGCATGGCAAAATCATTTGAGGATTTGGACAAGGCCATTGCCTGGGGCGAATTTGATGCTGCGGCAAATGTGACGCCGGACTCCATCCACTATCCAACAACCATGAAACTGTTGAAGGCCAACAAGCATACACTGTGTGAAAAACCATTGGCCGAGAATTTCAAACTCGCCGATGAAATGGCAACCACGGCCGACACGGCCAAACTCATCAACATGGTCAACCTGACCTACCGCAATGTGGCGGCGATCCACGCGGCGAAGAGGCTGGTGGCCGATGGTATGCTGGGCAATATCCGCCATGTGGAGGCGAGCTATCGCCAGTCCTGGCTGGTGGGCAATCACTGGGGAGATTGGAAGACACTGCCCATGTGGCTGTGGCGTCTTTCAGAAAAACACGGCTCCAAGGGCGTTCTGGGTGACGTTGGCATTCACATTCTCGATTTCGCAAGCTTTGCCTGTGGGGCCATGCCGGTTTCCATCCAGTCGAGATTGAAAACCTTCCACAAGGCGCCGGGCGACAAGATCGGCGAGTATCCGCTGGATGCCAATGACACCGCCGTGATGACCACCGAATTCGCCAATGGCGCCGTCGGCATCATCCAGGCGTCGCGCTTCATGACCGGCCATGACAACGAGTTGCACCTGCGTATCCATGGCGACAAGGGGGCCGTTGAAGTGAAACACTTTGAAGGCTGGACCGAACTCAAGGCCTGCACCGGCAACAATGTGAACACCATGGCGTGGCACACGATCAAGCCGGAACCGGTGGAAACCAACTACCGCAAGTTCATCAACGCGATCGCAGACGGCAAGAACGGCGATCCCGATTTCCGCCGCGCCGCCGACCTGCAGCATGTGCTTGATCTCTGTTTCGAACACGATGGCAAGGGAGCGGTGAAAGTTTAGTCGCCTATTGTGTTCCCGCCACTTCCTATGCCCGCAGCATCACCTGTGAACTGGCGATGCCGGGAGCGAAAAGTCTCCGGCATTTCAAATGTTCCGCGCCAGATTCCGCGTGCTGCGGCCTTGGCTTCATTTTGGGCGGCGACGTAGGAAAGAGAATGGCGCAGATAGGCGACCGCCCAGCCGCGCCGCACCATCTCACGGTTGATTTCAAGATTTCCGTTCCTGCAGACGGACACAGCCCGCCCATAGCTGTCCCTGTCAATCACCTGGCAGGAAATCGTCTGGCCACGGAGCAAACCTGCGAGAGCCTCACCGGCCTCCCTGCCACAGTTGTATTCCCCCTCCGGGCTGCCGCAGCTTTGGTTGTACTCAGGAGCGTCAATGCCGTGCAACCTGACCTCCGTTCCGTTGAGTTCAAGTGAATCGCCATCCTTTGCCCGGGCATTGCCGGATCCCAAGTCAAACACCTGGAAGCGTTGCAGGCCCTTGAGAACGGCAGCCAACACCAGCAGAAAAATCATGGCATCCAATCCCGTCCGCCACAGGGGACGGATTGCCCTTCTATTTCGGAACATGCCCTAGTCTGTGGTCCAGCGCCGTGTGGCGAGATCATCGCTTTCCCGGGCATCGACCCACGCCGCACCCTTGCTGCCATCTTCCAGCTTCCAGAACGGTGCTTTGGTTTTCAGCCAATCCATCAGGAACTGGCAGGCGGAAAACGCAGCTTCCCGGTGCACACTCGTGCAGATCACCAGCACGATATCTTCGCCCGGCTTGAGCAGGCCGAAGCGATGAATGATCAGCACCTCGTCGAGGTCCCAACGGCCTCTCGCCTGGGCTTCAATTGCAGCCAATTCCCGTTCCGTCATGCCGGGATAATGCTCAAGCGTCATGGCAGAAATCGTCGTGTTGCCCGTAAGTTCACGCACTGAGCCCACAAAAATGGCGCTGGCACCCACGTGGCCCTTGCCCTGCTTCAACCCCTGCAGTTCGTGCCCCACGTCAAACGCCTGTTCCTGGACCCGGATCATCGCGTCAGTTGCCAAAAAGTTTGCTGAAGGTTTTCTTTGCCTGCTGTGCGGCCTCATCGGCAAAGTCATTCACGCCTTTGCCGTCAATGCGGGCCGACAGTTTCGGTTCTCCCCACGGTCCAGAAATGCGCACAGCCACAGGCAGGGGCAGGTTGGCCCGTTTGTCAGGCTTCACCTCCAGTCCAAGGGCCTGGCGCAGCACGTCAATCGTGCCACCAAGCACCAGCGAGAATCCCGCCATCTCCAGGCGTGAGCCCTCATTCAACGTGACAATGCCATCGGCGAACTCCGCGTTGACGTCGGCGCTGGCAACAAGCGTCGCCTTTCCATGTGTGAGCCCCCAGCCCGTTGCGTCTTGCTTGGCGATGGCACCCGCCAGTTCCGCAATGTCGAGGCCTTCAATGCGCGCTTTCTTCAAGGAGATTTGGCTGCTTCCGGCAAGTGTTGAGATCAATTCGGCCTGGCTGTTGCCCGAGGCGGTGAGCTTCGCCGCAAGGCTGGTGGACCCGGACAGAAAGTTGACATCGAATGCGTGGCTGAGAAAGTCTTTAGCCTCTGCGTCTTTGACGACGATCTCGAGGCCGAGGCGGGCACGTGCTCCTCCTTGCAGTTCAATGGTCACTTGCCCTGTGCCGCCATGGAATTGGCGTGTGACAATGTTTGCCTTCAGTCTGCCATCCGCCAGAACGGCGGTGAGATTGGCTGGCCCCGTTGTCATTGCTACCGCCTTGATTGCATCGACGGTCAACGCGAAGATCGCATCAATCCTGCCAAGATCAGAAAGATCAAACGGCTTTTCCCGCCAGCCCTTTGAGATACCAGGTTCCAATTGTTGGGCAGCTCCATTTCCATTGTCTTTTCCATAGATGCCGAAATCCAGGGTGGTGAGGGAAAGTTCGGCCTTCACCTGCGGCCTGGGTGATGCTGCCTGCACCGAAAGCTTGCCCTTGCCCTTCATGTCCCCAACCGCGAAGGCAAGATCGGTCAATGCGGCCCCGGAGCCGGACAGTGACAGTCCGGCGTCAAACGCCAGCGTTGTTGGTTTCACCAGTCCATCAAGTGTGAGGCCCAGCCACTTGAGAAAGCGACCGGCATCAGTGGCCTCGGCGGAGATGCTTCCGTCGAACCTCAGCCTTCCTGCAGTGGCAAGCAGGCCAGACAATTCGACCTGGGCATCATCGCTGGTCAAAGAAATGTCGGCAGGTGAGCCCTTTGCCCTGACCCGGACAACATCCGCGATTGCAAGCTCGAGGCGAGACGGCGTGTCGTTGACCAACCCGCGCAACCTTGCATCCAGCGTGCCGTCGTTGCGCTGGACGATGTCTCCAGAAATGTCGGTGGCCGAAATCGAGACGCCGTGACCACTGTCTGCCGCCTTCACCGCGCCATTTTCGATTTCGATTTTGAATGGTGCGGGGTTCTTGTTCTTGGTCATGATCATTCTGCCCGAGATGGTAGCCAGCCGCCTCATTGAAAAGGTGCAAGATCGCTATGGCCTGATGCTCGCCGCAGCGGGAGGGGCCG
>JANPDD010000056.1:0-16529 GCA_031431295.1 Hyphomicrobiales bacterium
CAATGCTTTCGAGGATCAGGAAGTTGGGCAGCGTGCAGGCAAATTGCACATTTGCCGCCCCTTCAATCGGCCCGGCATAGAGATGTGGCGCTACTTGTGCGTAATAGGCCTCCGCCATGCCAGCGATCTTTTTGGCCTCCATCAAGCCACCGACGCGGCCCAAAGCCATTTGCAGGATTGATGCGGCACGGCATTCGAGCACGCGGGCAAATTCATACTTGGTGGTGAGACGCTCGCCAGTGGCAATGGGGATTGATGTGCCGCGCGCCACGAGGGCCATTTCCTCCGGCTTTTCCGGCGGAGTTGGCTCTTCAAACCATAAGGGATCATAGGGCTCGATCTTCTTGGCGAAGCGGATGGCACCAGCGGCGGTGAATTGCCCATGGGTGCCGAACAGCAAATCTGCCTTGGTTCCCACAGCCTCGCGGATGAGCTTGCAGAACTTGACGCAGAGTTCGATGGATTCAAGTGAAGGCTGGCGAGGATCGAAGGACGAATAGGGTGCCGCCGGGTCAAACTTGATGCCGGTAAAACCCATCTTGACATATTGGGCGGCGCGCTCTGCGGATTGTTCCGGGTTCCAGAAAATCGACGAATCCTGGCCCTTGGCCTGATCCGGATAGATATAGGTGTAGGAGCGCAACCGCTCATGGACCTTCCCGCCGAGCAAATCATAAACCGGCTTGCCCAGCGCTTTGCCGTTGATGTCCCACAGGGCGATTTCAAGACCGGAAAGCACGCCCATCAAGGTGGGATCAGGGCGCAAGGAATAGCCGGAGCCATAAACCTTGCGCCACAGCTTCTCGATCTCGAAGGGGCTGGTGCCTTCAACATAGCGCTGGAACACGTCCTCGATCATGTGAACCATGGGCTTCGGGCCAAAGGCCGCGCCATAGCATTCGCCCCACCCAACGATGCCATTGTCAGTCGTCAGCTTCACAAATGTGAAATAGCGCCCACCCCATTCCCCCGGCGGCACACCGACGATGAAAACTTTCAGGTCTTTGACTTTCATGCGCTGTTGCCCTCTGCTCAGCGCGAGCTTGGCAAATTACGCGTGTAAAGGGAATGCGGGTTGACCTGTCGCAGGAGCAGAATTTTTCACCGGCGCCGGGTCTTGCCCTGAAACCAGCAAGGGCTACACCTGTCACGAATGACTTACGATTACATCATCGTCGGCGCGGGCTCCGCCGGCTGCGTGCTGGCAAACCGGCTGACGGAAAGCGGCAGGCAGAGTGTGCTCCTTCTGGAGGCAGGTGGCACAGACCTGCGGTTCTATGTCCAGATGCCGCTGGGTTATGGCAAGACATTCTTCGATCCCGCCGTCAATTGGATGTACGCCACGGAACCCGACCCAGGCCTCAATGGCCGGAAGGATCACTGGCCGCGCGGGAAGCTGTTGGGCGGTTCAAGCTCCATCAACGCCATGGTTTATGTTCGCGGTGTTCCCGCAGACTATGAAGGCTGGAGGGCTGCGGGCAACCCCAGCTGGGGCTGGGTTGACGTACTCGCAGCCTACAAGGCCATGGAAGATGTCGAAACGGGTGATGCCGCCTGGCATGGGCGCGGCGGGCCGGTGCATGTGAGTGACATGAGCAAGGCCGTCCATCCGATGACCTGGGATTACATCAAGGCCTGCGGGGCCTTGGGTCTCAATCACAATCTGGATTTCAATGGCCCAACACAGGAAGGGGCTGGCATCTACCATACCACAACGAAGGGCGGCAGACGGCTCAGTGCCGCCCGCGCCTTCCTGCGGCCCGCGATGAAGCGGTCTAATCTCCGTGTTGAAACAAGGGCGTTCGTGACGCGCATCCTGTTTGAGGGAAAGCGCGCTGTTGGTCTTGCATATGAAAGAAATGGGACGACCCACGAGGTTCGGGCCAATCGCGAGATCATCTTGTCAGGCGGCGCCATCAATTCTCCCCAGCTCTTGCAATTGTCCGGAATTGGTCCCGCAGCATTGCTCGGGCAGCATGGCATTGGTGTTGTTCACGACAATGCGAATGTCGGAACCCATCTGGAGGATCATGTCGGCCTCAACTACACCTACCGGACGAAAGTGCCGACGCTCAATGACGAGCTAAGGCCCTGGTGGGGCAAACTGAGGGTGGGGCTGCGCTATCTTCTGTTCCGCAGCGGACCCTTGAGCGTGCCCATCAGCCACGGCGGTGGTTTCTTCAGGACGGACCCGGCCCATGAGAGGCCCAACATGCAGCTTTACTTCCAGGCATTTTCAACGCTGATTCCGAAAGCTGGCGAGCGTCCCATCCTGAACCCTGATCCCTACTCGGGAATGTCGATTGGCCTGTCCAGTTGCAGGCCCACGTCGCGGGGCGAGATCATGATCCGTTCCGCGGACCCGAAACAGCACCCGCGCATTTCACCCAATGCCTATTCGACGAACCACGACGTCGAGGAAATGCTGGCAGCCGTGAAATTCATCCGGCGTATTGCCGCCCAAGAACCGCTGGCCAGCCTCATCATCGAGGAACTGCGCCCCGGCCCGCAGGCTCATTCGGACGAAGACCTCATTGCGGATTTCAGGCAGCGCAGCGGCACCATCTATCATCCCTCCTGCACCTGCCGCATGGGTCCCGACCCGCAAACGTCGGTTGTCGATCCGCGCCTGCGCGTGCATGGCGTCGCGGGCCTGCGTGTGTGCGATGCTTCGATTTTTCCAAATCTCATCGCGGGTAACACCAATGCACCGGCCATGATCGTGGGCTGGAAAGGCGCGGATATTATCCTGGAAGATGCAATGTAACCGGCGGTTTCAGTGGCCAAATCGCCGCTGGCCAAAATCCTGCGGATAGACCGGCTCGACAATGTAATGCGGGATCAAGGTGACATAGGCCTCGCCATCGGCAATCACCCTGCAAAATTCGCCGGAGACAGAGGTAACCCGCCCTTCCCGGCCATCAGGCACCATGACCTTGTAGCCCACGGTGCACCAATTATCCGCCGAAGGGGGCGCCAGTGGCACCACATCGGCCTGGGGGACTGTCGCTGCCGTTGCCAGCATGTAAATGGCCGCTAATCTATCCACACAGCTTCCTAGTGAATAAGTGATTTGCCTGCATGCATTTAACTCACTCTTTGGCGCCTCTGGCAAGCGCTAATGAATGGCCGTAATTAACGAGGCAGGAGGGTGTCCATGCAACAAAAAGTCATCATCACATGTGCTGTCACAGGTTCCGGAGACACAGTGGGCAAAAGTCCCAATGTGCCGGTGACACCGGAACAGATTGCCCAATCAGCCCTGGACGCGGCAAGTGCTGGCGCCACCGTCGTCCATTGCCACGTCCGCGATCCCAAGACTGGAAAGGGTTCGCGCAGCGTTGAAATGTACCGTGACGTGATGGAGCGCATCCGCGCCAAAAACACTGACGTCATTATCAATCTCACCGCCGGAATGGGCGGCGATGTGGTGGTGGGAGAAGGCGAAAAACCGTTGGAATTTGGCCCCGGCACGGATTGCGTGGGTCCGCTCGAACGCCTAATCCATGTGAAGGAGTTGCGGCCCGAAATCTGCACGCTGGATTGCGGAACCCTGAATTTCGGTGATGGACAGTCGATTGTCGTGCAAACGCCGACGCAACTCCGCCAACAGGCCGCACTCATCAAGTCCTATGGCGTCAAGCCTGAAATGGAGATTTTTGATTCAGGCAATCTGTGGTTTGCCAATCAATTGGTGAAGGAGGGACTGATCGACGGCCCGCCGCTCTATCAGCTTTGCCTCGGCATTCCCTGGGGCGCGCCCTATAATGCCGAAACCATGGCCTACCAGAAATCGCAATTGCCAGAAGGTGCAGTGTGGGCCTCTTTTGGCATAGGCCGCAACCAGTTTTCCGCCGTCGCCCAAGCCGTGCTGCTGGGTGGCCACGTGCGCGTGGGCCTTGAGGACAACCTCTATCTCGAGAAGGGTGTTTTCGCCAGCAACGGAACTTTGGTTGAGAAAGCCGTGAGGCTCATTGAAATCCTGGGAACTGGAATTGCCACGCCAGACGAAGGCCGCGCCATACTGGGGTTGAAAAGATGAAAATCAAGACCGTCGGCATCGCTGGAACCGGTCTCATTGGCGCGGGCTGGGCGGCGCGCCTCCTGTTCCGCGGCTACAATGTCATCGCTTTTGACGTGTCCCCCACTGCTGAGGCAAAACTAAAAGCCCAGATCAAAACGGCATGGCCCTCACTTGAGGCGCTGCTTGGCAAACCGAGGAAGAAGGGCAAGCTCAGCTTCACCACAAATCTCGCCGATATGGCTTCCCGGTCCGACTTCGTCCACGAGTGCGCGCCCGAACGTGAAGACCTGAAAATCAAGCTGTTCCGGGACATTGATGCGGCGGCGGCGCCAGATGTGATCATCGCCTCGTCGTCCTCCGGCTTCCTGCCCACCAATCTGCAAAGCCAATGCAAACACCCCGAACGCGTCATCATCGGCCACCCGTTCAATCCCGTATATCTCCTGCCACTGGTTGAAACCGTTCCGGGGGAAAAAACCTCTGGCGACGTCATGGACCGTGCAGGCGAATACTTCGAAGCGATTGGCATGCAGGTCCTGCGGCTCAAAAAAGAGATCATGGGCTATGTCTGCGACCGCCTCCAAGAGGCCCTCTGGCGCGAAAGCCTTCACATCCTCAACAAGGACATTGCGACGACCGGCGACATCGATGATTCTATTGTTTATTCAGCCGGCATGCGCTGGGCCTTCATGGGTTCCTTCATGACCTATCACGTGGCGGGCGGCCCCGGTGGCATCCGCGATTTCATCAAGCAGTTCGACCCCACCCTGGAACTGGATTGGACCGATCTCAAGTTTCCGAAATGGAATGAAGCGCTTGAAAAGCGGCTTGTGGAAGGGTGTGAGGCACAAGCCGAAGGCCGCGCCGTCGCCGCAATCGAGGCCAAGCGCAACGCCATTCTGGTCGATATGATGAAGCTGTTCAGGAAACACAAGATTGGGTCGGGGCTTGTGCTGGACCGGGAGATGAAGGCAAAGACGAAGAGGAAGTAATCTCACCCGCCCCTTTGGGGCACCCTCTGCAACGGAGAGGGGACGTCCCTTCTCCTTTGGAGAAGGTGGCGTGGAACACGCCGGATGAGGTTCCTGGTACGGGAGAAACGGATGCCCCAACGTGTCATGATCACCGCAGCCGCAGATGGAATCGGGTGCCACATCGCCAAGGTGTTCCACGAAAACGGCGCCAAAGTTCACATCTGCGATGTGAACGAGCCGGCACTTGAAAGGTTCCGTGACGAGTTTCCTGAAATCGGTGCCACCCATGTGGATGTCCGCAACGAAGCCGAAGTCGAAGCCTGGTTTGACGATGCGTTGGATGACATGGGCGGCCTCGACGTGATGGTCAACAACGCCGGCATCAAGGGCCCAACCGCCCCCGTCGATGACATTGATTTCGCCGATTGGCGCGCCTGCTTGGCGGTTGGCATCGATTCATGTTTTCTCTGCGCGCGCCGCGCCGCGCCCCTGCTCAAGGACCAGAAATCAGGCACGATCATCAACCTCTCTTCAACAGCGGGCCTGTTTGGTTTCGGCAACCGCACGCCTTACGCCGCCGTGAAATGGGCCGTCATTGGCTTCACCAAGTCTCTGGCCATCGAACTTGGCCCCTATCATGTGACCTGCAATGCCATATGCCCCGGCAATGTGCGCGGCGAGCGCATCAACCGTGTCATCCAGGGTGAGGCTGATCTTCGCGGAGTTCCCTTCGATGAAATGGCAGCACAAATGGTGGGCGGACAATCCATCTCCCGCTTGGTCGAGCCCCAGGAAATTGCCGACATGGCACTTTTCCTCGCCTCGCCAGCGGCCAGGATGGTGAATGGCCAGGCCATTGCAGTCGATGGCCATACCGAAACCTTCCACATCAGGTGACACATGGATTTCGCACTCTCCGACGAACAACAGATGATCATCAAGACGACGCGGGATTTTGTCGTCAACGAAATCTATCCCCACGAGGCCGAGATCGAAAAAACCGGCGTGCTGCGCCCGGAGTTGCGTGACGAGTTGAAGGCCAAGGCCATTGCCGCCGGGCTCTATGCGGCGAACCTGCCAGCCGAAGTGGGTGGCGCCGGCCTCGATACTCTCACCTGGGTGCTCTACGAAAAGGAGCTGGGCCGCGCCAACTACGCCCTGCACTGGACCTGCGTGGCGAGACCCTCCAACATTCTCATGGCTTGCAATGACGCGCAGCGCGAAAAGTATCTTTTTCCGTCCGTGCGCGGCGAAGCGGGTGATTGCCTGGCCCTCACGGAACCTGGCATCGGATCGGACCTGCGCGGCATGAAAACCTTTGCCCGCGCCGACGGCGATGATTTCGTGATCAACGGCACCAAGCACTTCATCAGCCATGCCGATGAAGCCACCTACTGCATCCTTTTTGCTGCAACGGGCGAAGAGGACACACCGCGCGGCAGGAAAAAGCTCATCACCGCTTTTCTGATCGACAAGGGAACGCCGGGCTTCAGCGTGCGTGACGGCTACAGAAACGTCAGCCACCGTGGCTACAACAACTGCATTCTCGAATTCAGCGACTGCCGCGTGCACAAGAGCCAGATTTTGGGCGAACTGCACAAGGGTTTCGATGTCGCCAATGACTGGCTGGGTGCCACGCGCTTGCAGGTTGCTGCCACCTGCCTGGGCCGGGCCGAACGCGCCCTTGAACATGCCAAGCAATGGGCGGTGGACCGCATTCAGTTCGGCCAGCAGATCGGCAAGTTCCAGGGCGTGTCATTCAAGTTGGCCGATATGGCAATGGAATTGAAGGCGGCGGAACTTCTGACCCTCGAGGCCGCCTGGAAAGTTGACCAAAAAACAGTAACCGACATGGACATGGCCATGGCGAAGCTGAAAGCAACGGAAATGCTGGCCTTCGTGGCCGATGAAGCGATCCAGATCCACGGCGGCATGGGACTGATGAGCGACCTGCCCTTGGAGCGCATCTGGCGCGATGCCCGCGTCGAGCGCATCTGGGAAGGCACATCGGAAATCCAGCGCCACATCATTTCACGCGCCCTGCTGCGCCCGCTGGGGGGCTGATGGCTGCCCCCCTCTCCCGCCTCATTCACCCACAGTCCATTGCCTTCATCGGCGGCAATGAATGCGAAATCGCAATCCGCCGCACGATGGAGCTGGGTTTTCTTGGAAAAATCCATGCCATCCACCCCCGGCGCGAACATCTGGGTGGCATACTGACCAAACCCGATGTCGCGTACCTTCCCCACAACATTGACGCGGCCTTCATTGCCGTAAAGCGCGAGGCGACAATTGATATTGTGCGCCAGCTTCGTGCCAAGGGCTGCGGCGGCGCCGTCATCTATGCAGCAGGTTTTGCCGAGGCTGGGGACTTGAGCCTGCAGGATGAGCTGCTCGCTGCCGCCGATGGCATGCCGCTCATGGGGCCAAACTGTTATGGCTTCGTGAACGGCCTTGCCCGTGCCGCACTGTGGCCTGACGAGCATGGCATCAAGCCCCTTTCCAGGGGCGTTGCCATCATCACCCAATCAGGCAACATCGCCTGCAATCTCACTTTCACCAAGCGCGCTCTTCCGCTCGCCGCCGTGTTCACCATCGGCAACCAGGCGGACGTCGACATGGCGGACATGGTTGAGCTGCTCGCCGCTGATGATCGCGTCTCGGCCATCGGCCTTCACATCGAGGGGCTCAAGGATGTGGCGGCCTTTGCCAGTGCCTGCGCCCACGCCCGCGACTTGCGCAAGCCCGTTGTGGTGCTCAAAACCGGCCGCTCCACGCAGGGCGCCAAGGTCACGTTCTCCCACACCTCCTCACTTGCTGGTGCCGATGCACTCTACAATGCGTTGTTCCAGCGCCTGGGCGTGGCCCGCGTCCAGTCGATCACGGCATTCGTTGAAACCCTGAAGTTCCTCCACTTCGGAGCACTCAATGGCGGCAAACTTGTCTCGCTGTCGTGCTCCGGTGGCGAGGCCGCCCTTGCGGCTGATCTTGTCGGGGAGGAAAGCGAAAGCCGTGGCCTTTCCTTTCCACCGTTCAACGCCGATACCCGTGCAGCCGTCGCCTCCACCCTCAACCAGTTTGTGGCGATCGACAACCCGCTCGACTATCACACCTTCATCTGGAACCAGGAGGAGAAACTCACCAACACCTTTACCGCTGTGCTCTCCGGCGGTTTCGATCTCGCCATGCTGATCCTCGACACACCGACCCAGGAGCACATGAACCCTGCCGCCTGGATCAAGACGGCCCATGCCTTCCGCGCCGCAGCGCTCTTGAACAATGTCCGCGCCGCAGTTGTTGCCACGCTGCCGGAATGCCTGCCCTTGTCACTGGCAGATGAACTTTCACTCAGCGGCATTGCCCCCATGTTTGGCCTGGATGATGCGCTCACGGCCTTTGCCGCCGCCGCCATGATTAGACGAAACTGGGCCCGCACCGAACCATTGCCGGAACTTGCGGCCATCACCTATCAGGCCGGCACTGCTGCCACACTCACGGAAGCCGAATCCAAAATGCTGCTGCAGGGTCGCGGCCTTGCCATCCCCGATGGTGGCGAATGCACCATTGCAGAAGCCGCGACCACAGCCGGGCGCATCGGATTTCCCGTCACGGTGAAAGTTTCGTCGGCAAATATTGCCCACAAGACCGAAGCGGGTGGCGTCGCCCTCAACCTGCAAACAGCAACGGACGTGGAGAAGGCCGCAGCCGCCATGCAGCACATCGCTGACAAGGTGCTGGTCGAGCGCATGGTGACTGGTGCGGTCGCGGAACTCATCATCGGCGTGAAGCGCGACCCGCAGTTTGGCCTGGCGCTTGTCGTTGGTGCTGGCGGCATCCTGACTGAATTGCTGAAGGATTCAGTGGCACTTCTCCTGCCAACGTCACGCACCGAAGTGGTCCACGCTTTGCAAAGCCTGCGTGTGTGGAAACTTGTGGAGGGCTTCAGGGGCAAGGCAGGCGACCAAGAGGCCGTGTTCCGCGCCGTGGAAGCCATTGCCGCATTTGCCCAGGCCTATGCGCCGTCACTCGAAGAGCTGGATGTGAACCCGCTTCTCGTACTTCCCGATGGCGCTGTCGCCGTTGACGCAATGATCCGCATGAGGCCCCTCACATGACACACCCCTTCAGAACCGAACGCCGTGGCTCCGTGCTTGAAGTCACCATTGACCGGCCCAAGGCCAACGCCATCGATGCCGCCACAAGCCGCATCATGGGTGATATCTTTGCCGGCTTTCGCGACGATCCGGAGTTGCGCGTCGCCATTCTCACCGCAACCGGTGAAAAATTCTTCTGCCCCGGCTGGGACTTGAAGGCAGCAGCAGCCGGGGAGGCACCGGACTCGGATTATGGCGTTGGCGGCTTTGGCGGCTTGCAGGAACTGAAGGGTCTCAACAAGCCGGTGGTCTGCGCCGTCAATGGCCTCGCCTTTGGCGGCGGTTTCGAAATCATGATGTCCTGTGACATCATCATCGTTGCCGAGCATGCCACCTTCGCACTTCCAGAAATCAATTCCGGCACCGTGGCCGACGCGGCAACCATCAAGCTGCCGCGCTTCATTCCCCATCACGTGGCCATGGAAATGTTGTTCACGGGCCGCCGCGTTGATGCGACGGAGGCCAAGCACTGGGGCATCGTCAATGAAGTTGTACCGGCGACCCAACTGATGGCCCGCGCCCGCGCCCTTGCCGAACAACTCGCTGAAGGGCCGCCGTTGGTCTATGCCTGCATCAAGGAAATCACCCGCGAAACCTCGCACCTGCCCATCGCCCAGGCTTTCCACATGGTGACGAAACGAAAACTGGCGACGGTGGACAAGCTTTATTCAAGCGAAGACCAGTTGGAAGGTGCCCGCGCCTTTGCAGAAAAACGAAAACCCGTGTGGAAGGGGAAGTAGATCAGGCTGGATTGATACTGTCCAGGAACGCCGCCGCCCCCGAACGCATCAATTCTGTGTCGGTGGGGCCTGCCATGAACTGGAAGCCAATGTCGCGGTAGGCCTTGATGCCGTCAGCCGTGCCGGCAAAGGCCCCGGCGACAATGCCGTTTTTCAGGCACGCGGCTGCAACCATTTTCATGGCATCGAGTGTCGCCTGGCCCAGCCTGTCAATCTTTGCACCGTTCGACAACGCAATCGATAGATCCGATGGGCCGACGAACAGGCCATCAAGTCCCCGCACGGCAGCGATGGCATCGACTTTGTCCAGTGCCTCGCGCGTTTCAATCATCGCAAAAACCAGTGTCTGCGCGTTGGATTCCTTCAGGTATTCACCTGCGGAAACGCCAGCCGCCTGCAACATGGTATAACCGCCCCAGGAACGCTGCCCCATGGGTGGGTACTTGGCGGCCCGTACCATCGCTTCAACCTGGGCCACTGAATTGGTCATGGGCACGATCACTGCACCCGCCCCCATGTCGAAGGCAAACCCGATAATGCCGGGGTCGTTCCAGCGCACCCGCAAGATTGAAGGAACATTGAGTGCAGTCACAGCCGCCACCATTTTGGCGGCCTCGCCAAGGTCTATGGTGGAGTGCTGCAGATCCAGCGCAACAGCATCAAAACCCAGCCGCGCAATCTGCGCCACCTGGGCCACGCCGGGCATGCCAACCCACGGGAAAACAAAGGGCTCGCCAGTGGCGAGCCTCTTGCGGATACTGAATGAGGCGCCCGACAATTCAGGCCCCCTTCAATTGCTCGATTGCGGTACCCATCAATTCATCCATGGTGCGGCGTACCTGGTGCTCTGACTGATCGATCATCCTGGCCTTGAAATCCGCAAGCACCTTGCGCACCACGTCGTCATCGCCCGCTTCCTCAAAATCGCTGGCCACAACCTCCTTGGCGTATGATTCGGCTTCTGCGCCAGACAGCCCCATTTTCTCTGCCGCCCACAGGCCCAGGAGCTTGTTGCGCCGCGCCGTGGCCCTGAATTTCAATTCTTCGTCATGGGCAAACTTGCTTTCAAAGCCCTTTTTGCGGTCGTCGAATGAGGTCATCACGGTTCTCCACGTCAAACTCACCACCAGATAGCCATGCACCCCTGTCAAATCAACATGATCCGGGGGCAATCATTGACCAATCATCGACCAATCATTGAATTGTGCGCTGCGGGATATTGCCCTATAGGAGCGCCAGTTTTTCAGCCCGGATTTGGCCCCGGCTCATGGGCTTAGCAATTCCAGTGTGTATCAAGGGTTCCGGCATGTTAGACCGGACCGCAAGAGAGGCGTCTTTGAGGATATTCAAAATGAACAACAAACGGACGCGCATTTATGAGGGCAAGGCCAAGATTCTCTACGAAGGTCCTGAGCCCGGCACCGTCGTCGTGCATTTCAAGGACGACGCCACCGCCTTCAACGCCGAGAAAAAAGCGGTGATTGAAGGCAAAGGAGTGCTCAACCAGCGCATCTCCGAGTATCTTTTTACCAAAATCAATGACTTGGGCCTTCCCACCCATTTCCTGCGCTCGCTGAACATGCGCGAACAGCTGGTCCGCGAGGTGGAGATCATTCCGCTGGAGGTTGTGGTGCGCAACGTGGCCGCAGGCTCGCTGTCGAAGCGGCTTGGCCTCGAGGAGGGAAAGCCCCTGCCCCGCTCCATCATTGAGCTCTATTACAAGAACGACAAGCTGGGCGATCCCATGGTGACGGAAGAACATGTCACCGCCTTTGGCTGGGCCACACCTCAGGAGATGGACGACATTGTCCACATGTCGATCCGCATCAACGATTTCCTGACGGGCCTGTTCCTTGGCGTTGGCATCCGGCTTGTGGATTTCAAGCTGGAATATGGCCGATACTACGAGAACGACATGATGCGCGTGGTGCTGGCCGACGAAATCAGTCCCGACAATTGCCGCCTGTGGGACTTGAGAACCAACGACAAGATGGACAAGGACCGTTTCCGCCGCGACATGGGTGGCCTGGTCGAGGCCTATCACGAAGTGGCGCGCCGTCTTGGCATCATCCAGCAGAACGAGACACCCGAACGCTCCAAGCCGAAACTGGTGAAGAGCGATTGACCATGAAGGCCAAAGTCAAAGTCACATTGAAGTCCGGCGTGCTGGACCCGCAAGGCAAAGCCATTGAGGGCGCTTTGGGCTCCCTTGGTTTTGGCGGCGTCACTGGTGTGCGCCAAGGCAAATATTTCGAAATCGAATTGGCCGAGACTGATCGTTCCAGGGCCGAAGCCACAGTCAAGGCCATGTGCGAAAAACTCATCGCCAACACGGTGATTGAAAACTACGTCATCGAACTCGCATGAAATCCGCCGTTGTCGTCTTCCCCGGCATCAACCGCGAGCGCGACATGATGCGTGCCCTCGAAGCCACCACGGGTGTCAAACCTGTTGCTGTCTGGCACACCGAAACCACACTTCCCGCTGTTGATCTCGTCGTCGTTCCAGGTGGCTTCTCTTACGGCGACTATCTGCGCTGCGGGGCCATTGCCGCCCGCTCACCTATCATGGCAGATATTCATGCCAAAGCCCTGAAAGGCTTGAAAGTTCTGGGTGTCTGCAATGGCTTTCAGATCATCACGGAAGCAGGCCTTCTGCCCGGCGTCCTGATGCGAAACGCTAGCCTGCATTTTGTTTGCCGCGAAGTGAAACTGAAGGTCGAGAACAACCAGACCTGGTTCACGAACCGCATGGCAGCGGGTGCCGTCGTCACCTGCCCCGTGGCCCACGGCGAAGGCAACTACATCTGCGATGCCGAAACGCTGAAGCGCCTTGAAGGCGAAAACCGCGTGGTCTTCCGCTATGCCGGGGGTACCAACCCCAACGGTGCGATGAATGACATTGCGGGCATCATGAACGAGGCCGGCAACGTCATCGGCATGATGCCGCATCCTGAAAACATGATCGAACCCATCCACGGCAAAACCGATTGCCGACCGCTGTTTGAAGGCCTCTTGGCGGCGTGATTCTAACCGCGCTTTCTCTTGCGAAAAATTGGGTTCTCATTCGTTGCAATCTTTCGCAAAACTTAGGCCCCAAGCTTAACAACTCGTGAACCCCTTTGCCCGTTAACACTGGATTAACGCTGAGAAATAACGCCTAGTACACCAACACATCAGCGATCGATGTGGGACGGCACAGCAGATTGGGAGAGTAAAATGTTGCAGAATCTGTTCAAGTCACGCCATCACGAGCCCGAATTCGATGAGACGCTGCAAATTGCCACGCAGGCGCTCATGGGCCGCATGGAAAGCATGTTGGAACGTGATACGGTGAAAAAACTCCGTTTTGCCACCATCGACAATACGCCGAGCTATTATCGCTGAATGCATCACCCGTCGATCAGGTGTGGTTGCATGCGGATTCAGGAGAAATTCCGGCCTTGGCCGGAATCCAGGCGGTCAGTCACTTCGCCGTCCCGTCGCCTGGACCCCGGGCTGCGGCCGCCACGCATCGCGCGTGCGGTGCGCCGCCGGGGTGAGGCAACTCCTCCCTGCCCATCCAGCAACCTGGCCAGCGCACTGGCCAATACCTTGGGCAGAGAGATAGCAGGCACCGGATTTTGGCGTTTGAGATTCGCGAGCGACGGCCTTAAACGCCGCCGCCATGAGCAGCACATCAGAACCACCCATCACGCCGCAACTTGTGGCCCAACATGGACTGAAGCCCGATGAATATGATCACTTTGTGGGCCTGCTTGGAAGGGCCCCTACCTTCACAGAGCTGGGCATCTGTTCTGCCATGTGGAACGAGCACTGCTCCTACAAGTCCTCCAAAAGGTGGCTCAAGCAGCTCCCCACCTCAGGCCTCCGCGTCATCCAGGGACCCGGCGAAAACGCAGGCGTAGTCGATGTGGGCGATGGCCAGGCAATCGTCTTCAAGATGGAGAGCCACAACCACCCCTCCTTCATCGAGCCCTATCAGGGCGCAACCACGGGCGTGGGCGGCATCCTGCGCGATGTCTTCACCATGGGGGCAAGGCCGATCGCGGCCGTGAATGCGCTGCGCTTTGGTGCACCCGACCATCCCAAAACCAGGCATCTCGTCTCAGGCGTCGTCGCCGGTGTGGGGGGCTATGGCAACAGCTTCGGCGTTCCCACCATCGCAGGCGAGGTCAATTTCCATTCCCGCTACAATGGCAACATCCTTGTCAATGCCATGGCCGTGGGACTGGCCGATGCCGACAAGATATTCTACTCGAAGGCCGAAGGCGTTGGCCTGCCCGTTGTCTATCTCGGGGCCAAGACAGGCCGCGACGGCATCCACGGTGCCACCATGGCGTCTGCAGAATTTGATGATAAGGCCCACGAGAAGCGCCCCACCGTGCAGGTGGGCGATCCCTTCACGGAGAAATGCCTGCTCGAAGCCTGCCTCGAATTGATGGCATCGGGTGCTGTCATCGCCATTCAGGACATGGGTGCGGCAGGCCTTACCTGTTCTGCCGTTGAGATGGGCGCCAAGGGCGATCTCGGCATTGAGCTCGACCTCGACAGGGTGCCGTGCCGCGAAGAGGGCATGACAGCTTACGAGATGATGCTCTCTGAGTCCCAAGAACGTATGCTCATGGTTCTGCGCCCTGAGATGGAAGCGCAGTCCCACGCCATTTTCAAAAAATGGGGACTGGATTTTGCCGTGGTCGGCAAGACGACTGATACATTGCGTTTCGTCATCAAGCACAAGGGCGAGGTGAAAGCCGACCTCCCAATCAAAGCCATGGGCGACGAAGCCCCGGAATATGACCGGCCTTGGATTGAACCCAAAAAACCAGCTCCCCTCGGGCCAGTGCCGGCACCCCATGATCTCAAGGCTGCTGTCCTCAAAATCACCGGGTCTCCGGACATGTGTTCACGGCGCTGGGTGTGGGAGCAGTATGATTCGCTGATCCAGTCCAACACCGCACAAATCCCTGGTGGTGATGCCGGTGTGGTCCGCATCAGCGGCAAGAAAGCCATTGCCGTCTCGTCGGATGTCACACCGCGTTATGTGGAGGCTGATCCCTTTGAAGGTGGCAAACAGGCGGTGGCCGAATGCTACCGCAACCTGTGTGCGGTGGGGGCAGAACCCATCGCTGTCACCGACAACCTCAACTTCGGCAATCCCGAGCGGCCAGAGATCATGGGCCAGTTCGTGATGGCGCTCAAAGGCATCGGCGAGGCCTGCCGGGCGCTGGATTTCCCCATCGTCTCCGGCAATGTTTCGCTCTACAACGAGACCAACGGCCAGGCCATTTTACCCACCCCCACAATCGGCGGTATTGGCTTGCTCGTCGACTGGTCAAAGATGGCCACGATCAAATTCAAGGCGGCGGGCGAGGCTATCCTGTTGCTCGGCGGCCATGGCGCACATCTCGGCCAGTCAATCTACTTGCGCGAAATCCTTGACCGGGAGGAAGGCCCGCCTCCACTCGTCGATCTTGCGAAGGAACGCCGCAACGGCGCGTTGGTGCGCGGACTGATTGATGATCGCGCTGTTACGGCGGTCCACGACATCTCAGACGGTGGCCTGGCCTCCACCATCATTGAAATGTCCCTCGCCGGAAATCTCGGCGCGCAGATGGATGCCCTCGACCACAGCCAACTCTTCGGCGAAGACCAAGCCCGCTATGTGCTGACCTGCCCGGACAAAGAGGCGGCCAAGATCATCACCCAAGCCCATGTCAAGGGCATTGACGTGATCCGCATTGGCACCGTGGCAGGGAACAGGCTGAAAGTCGGTGACACCCTCAGCATATCGCTGCGCGAACTCCGCCACGCCCACGAAAGCTGGTTCCCGACTTATATGGCGGGATAACCTACCCCAGCATCACCACGCGGGTTCCCACTTGCACCCGGGAGTAGAGGTCGATCACGTCCCCATTGAGCATGCCAATGCAGCCCGCAGTTGCCTTGCGGCCGATGTCGCCGATCTTGGCAGCACCATGGATGCGGTTGATAGTGTCGACCTCGCCCTTGAAGAGATAGAGCGCCCGCGCGCCCAGCGGATTCTCCGGCCCGCCCGGCATGCCGTTGGGCAACCACTTGGCCAGGTCAGGCTTGATCTTGATGTGATAGGGCGCCGGAATCCACGTGGGCCATTCCTTCATCTTCTTGATCACCACCGTGCCGGTCCAGGCATGGGCAGACTTGCCCAGCGCCACGCCGTAGCGGATCGCCTGCCCGTTTCCGAGGACGAGATAGAGGAAGCATTTCTTCGCATCGACGACGATGGTTCCCGCCGGCTCCGGAGTTTGAAACTCCATTTCGCGCCTTTGGAATTTGTAGGCAAGTTTCTTGCCTTCGCCCATGTTGACGGCAAATGGCTCCTCCGCCCGAAGGCGGATGGTTTGACCGGGAATGGCTCCCGATGAGGCCAGGCAAGCGATGAAAGTCCGGCGGGAAAGACGCATAGTGATACCCAATATGTGGTTCAGCCCTTTCTATCGCGCCTGCCGCTGCCGATCAACGGAAGGTGGCCCTGCCCCGTCGGCACTGGTATTCTTGGGGTCCACTGGTATTCTTGGGGTCAATGACCTATTTTAAGGTCAATCAAGGAACCTTTGCCCTATGGCCATGACTGCCAGCGACATTGAACGCTTCAT
>JANPDD010000057.1:0-2700 GCA_031431295.1 Hyphomicrobiales bacterium
ATGCACTTGACTTGGGCTCGCCACCCTCGCGCTAGGCGCTCTCCGTGTCTGGGATCGAAGTGGCGGACGTGTTCCGCCGTCATGGTGAAGCATGGCGTTCTGCAAACTCCGGTCACATCAGTGCCGGAGCGCTCCGCGTCATGGGCGCCATCACCGCTTGCCGGACGGACAGGCTCGGTGGCCATGTCGAGCGTTGCGCTGACTGCCAGCACACACGCATTGCCTACAATTCCTGCCGTAATCGCCATTGCCCCAAATGCCAATGGCCCGCCGCCCAGAAGTGGTTGCAAGAGCGGCAGGCCGAACTGCTGGCTGTTCCCTATTTCCATGTGGTGTTCACGCTTCCCGCCGAGATCGCGGCCTTGGCCTACCAGAACAAGGCCAAGCTCTACGGCTTGTTATTCACCGCTGCAGCCGAGGCTCTGACAACCATAGCCGCCGACCCCCGGCATCTCGGTGCCGAGATTGGCTTGACGGCGGTTCTCCATAGCTGGGGCCAGGCCATGGATCATCATCCCCATATTCACTGCATCGTGCCGGGTGGCGGGCTGTCATCGGATGGCCAGAGTTGGATCGGTTGCAGGCCAGGATTCTTTCTCCCGGTCAGGGTTCTCTCGCGCCTCTTCCGCCGCCTCTACCTCGAAGGTCTTCGCGCCTTGCATGCCGCAGGTCAGCTCCAGTTCTTCGGATCGCGGGCAGAACTTCACGACGCCGTCACCTTTCAAAACTACCTCGCTCCCCTGCGGCGCAAGGATTGGGTGGTCTATGCCAAGCGGCCTTTTGCAGGCCCCGAACAGGTGCTCGCCTATCTCGCCCGCTATACCCACAGAGTTGCTATTGCCAACAGCCGCCTCATCGCCATGGACGGTGACAAAGTCCGTTTCCGCTGGAAGGACTACTGCCAGAACGGCAAGGCCAAGGCGATGACGCTCTCGGCAGACGAGTTCATGCGCCGCTTTCTCATGCACACGCTGCCCGACGGCTTCCACCGCATCCGGCACTATGGATTTCTCGCCAATGGACATCGCGCACGGAAAGTGGCGCTCTGCCGGACACTACTCGGCACTGCAGAGGTTGGCCACCGCGAACCTGCATCGAACGACACGGACGTTGATGAAGCCGCCCACCACGAACCACCGCCTTGCCCCTGCTGTGGCGGGCGCATGATTGTGATTGAGGTGCTTGTCAGAAGCGAGCCTTGCCACGTCGCCCCCGCCATTCAACGCCACCATCCAAGACGGCTCGATGCCTTGTAACTATGATGTCCAGAATAACTCACAACCAGATCGCAGGACGGGATCGCTGTTCGCTTGGCAGAAGTCACACAACATTGGCTATGCCAACCCATGACCGCGCACCCGGTGCTGCAAACGTCCGCCAACTGGCGCGAGACGGTCGGATCATACGATGGCTGATCTCATCCAAAACCGAATGTTGCCATTGGTCGCCATCGGACGCAGCGTCGCTCTCACCACAATCCCCATAGGCCGGAGCCCGTAGGGCGGTTTCGTGCAAAAAGGTTTCTGTGACGGCTCAAACACCGCCCTCAGCCCTTCCCTGCTACGGCAAAGCCATCACAGAAACCTCAATATTGCGCGACGTATATTTGGGGGCTCCGTTGAGCCACTTCCCCACTTGTGCGCTTTGAATCATCGTCAAAAAAAAGAGCCCAATGTCTCGGGCTCAGTATTCGTCTGCACACATGATTGTAAGGACCCGCACTGTTGTCTCGGCATTTGCCGGGTCAACGGAATGCTGGTTCATGGTGAGATCGAAATAATCCATCTTCCAAAAGAACTTCATGCCGTTGACTTCGATTGAACCAAAGTCGTGTTCGCCATAGGGATCGTTGCCGCTGCCGAAACGATCAAAAGTTCGTACCTGGGTCAGAACTGCGGTTCTCGCCCCACTCCTCAGCGCTGCTACGCCCTGGGTCAACATCACCTGCCCACCGACGAATGACTGACGGAATGCGTCATTAAGTTCGCGAATCCGCTCCCTTGCACTTTCCGGTTTCATATTCCTCCTCCCCTCTGCAAGCACCGGACAATTCCGGGACTTGTTCGAAGAAACGAGGCGGCGTCCTTTCCCTTCTAAGCTGAATTCAATGTCAATCTTTTTTGTCTAACTCATATGTCTATCTATAGAGTGATGCGGGATTTCGCGTGAGCTGGCGCCTGAAGCCTCGGGAGCTGGCGCGAAATCTCGCGTCACCTGGCGCGGTGGTTGCAATTTCCACTTCTTTGAAAGTTGCTTTTTGAAGAAGCCGATCTCAGCAATCTGCTCGTCGGTAACGTGGGCATAGCGACCGATGGCCCGTATCGTGCGGGTATCTTTGGCCTTGTTGATGTTGATCTCGATGAGACCCTTCTCTTTGAGCCGCTTGAGATAGTCCTGAACCTGGCGTTCGCCGATCCCAAGCCACTCGGCGAAGTGATCGTTCTTGGCGATGCAGCCGAACTTCCGGTCCAGCGAATAGACCTCCATGAAGATCAGGCGTTCGTAACCTGTGAGCTCTGGTGTCAGCCAGATTTCTTTGGGGATGTAAACGCCTTTAAAGTCGCGCTGCTGATTGAGATATTGGGGGGCCATGCCGACATTATACATGAAGCAACTACATGCCCTGTTGAGTTGTCCCCTGGCCATCTGGCGATTGCTGTCTCACAGATAGACGCTGCGCTTCGGCATTGGCACGGAAAG
>JANPDD010000058.1:0-1590 GCA_031431295.1 Hyphomicrobiales bacterium
TGAACGCACGCAGAACCAAAGTCAACTTGGAAGCTCAGGAGTTTCCTGAATAGTTGAGGTTGCAGTACAATGCCTACGATTTCGATCTTCTATGGCATCATCGTTCAAATGTATTGGAACGATCATGCGCCGCCGCATTTCCATGCGTATTACCAAGGCGCAGAGGGGCTTTTTTCTATTGAGTCAGGAGATTTGATTGCTGGTCGCATGTCTCCAGGACCCAAGCGCATAATTGCGGCTTGGACCGTACGACGCCGCACGGATTTGCTTGCAAACTGGGAAAGAGGTAGATTGTTGCGGCCATTCAATTTTATTCCCGGAGCAGACGAAGAATGATCAAGCTTGTCGATGTAGTCGAGTTGAAACCACTCGACGGTTTGAACCTTTGGGTCCGTTTTTCTGACGGTACCGAGGGCGTTCGGGATTTTTCAGAATTTGTGTCACGTGGCGGGCCGATGGTGGAGCCGTTGAAGGACACGGAGTATTTCAAAAAAGCCTTCATTTCATTCGGTGTACCGACTTGGCCGAATGGATTTGACGTCGATGCTATCAACTTGCAGCTTGAATTGAGGGCAGCCGGAAAGCTGAGCGGCGCTGCAGCGTGACGGGCGGAGTGTCACCTTCATGTTATGGTCCTTCAGCGCCAGTTCTTCTGGACGTGGCAAAAATCCCTCACCACGCGAACCTCGCCCCGCACATTGCGAAGCAATGTGCTAGGCACGACACGGAACCCAGCTTTCTTTCAAAGGGCTCCATGCCAAAAGCGGGATTCCGGATAGCGCACGACATCACGCCTGCGGCGTGATCATGGCGCGCTTCCGGAATGGCGAAAGACCTACAGCACAAGGCGCCTGAAACTGCGTGCTCTAGCGTGGGGCCCTCGCTCTGTTCCGGCTCGTCCGCCTTGACGTGCCTGGTGTCAGGCATCATTATCAGCTTTGGGGTGGGGCAACCACAGGAGCACCACAATGGGACTTCGATTTTCCATCTTTCTCGCAGCCGCAGCGCATGCCGCAACGCCTGCTCTCGCCCAGGAAGACTTTTTCATGACGCGGACTGTGCCTGGCGTCTATGCCTGTGAAGGTGCCGATATCGGCAAGAACCCCGCCAAATTTGGCTTGCTGGAATTCGGCGCCTTCCGTCTTGAAGACAAGGAAGGCGACCTGATGATGTATGACATGGGCTCCGGCACCTTGCAGCTTGGCATGGCGGGTGCACCACCCATGCGCTTGAAACGCACCGGGCCTGAAGAATACCGCTACATGGGTGAGGGTGAAGCGGTCAGCGAAACGATCTGCAAGTTGATGCCCGGCAAGAATCCTGAAACCCCGCCCTGGTAAGGAAAAATTCATGGCATTCTGGAGCAATTGGTTTTCATCTTCGGAAACCGCCGAACAGGCCAAGCCTGTGAAAACCATGGAATACAAGGGCTACACCATTGAGGCAGCGCCCTATCGCGACGGCGGGCAGTTTCAGTTGGCAGGCACAATCCGCAAAGACGGCAAGGAACACCGCTTCATCCGCGCCGATAAATTCTCCGACCGACTGGAATGCGCCGACATCGCCCTTTCCAAAGGCCAGCTCATCGTC
>JANPDD010000059.1:0-3543 GCA_031431295.1 Hyphomicrobiales bacterium
GCTGGGGGAGGTGGCCGAAGGCCGGTGGGGGTCCGTACTACCCCTCAATCTTCGAAAAATCCGCGACTTCCGCCGTCACCTCGCGGATGCGGTTCAAGAGATTGAGGCGGTTCACGCGGAAACTCTCGTTCTTCTCGTTCACCGTCACGGTCTCGAAGAAGGCATCGACATGGGGGCGCAACTTGGCAATGGCGGCCATGGCCGCCTCGAAGTCTTCCGCCTCAATGGCCTTCGTGGCCTTGCCCATGGCAACCGTGATGGCGGAATTGAGATCACCCTCTTCCCGCTTCACAAGCTGTTCAGGGATGATCTTGCCATTGTAGGTTCGACCGTCCTTCTTCTCTTCGATCTTGAGGATATTGGCGGCGCGCTTCACGCCGGCGAGAAGATTCTTGCCGTCATCGGTGGCGAGGAATTTTGAGAGCGCCTCCACGCGCCTGACGATCATCAACAGATCATCCTGCCCGCCGAGTGAGAACACGGCGTCAATCAGGTCGTGGCGCGCACCCTGATCCTTGAGATAGATCTTCAGGCGGTCGGCGAAGAAGGAGAGGAGGTCATCTCCCCATTTCATCCGCATGCGGAGTGAATTCTCCAGCACGATGCGAATAACGCCCAGTGCCGCCCTGCGCAGCGCATACGGATCTTTCGATCCCGTCGGTTTTTCGTCGATAGCCCAGAAGCCGACGAGCGTATCCAACTTGTCCGCCAGTGCCACGGCCTGACCGACCTTTGACGCAGGGACCCCGTCGCTTGGCCCTTGTGGGTTGTAGTGGTCGCGGATGGCATCGGCGACTTCTGCATCATGGCCTTGATCGATCGCATAGTAGCGCCCCATCAAGCCCTGCAGTTCAGGGAACTCGCCCACCATGCCGGTGACCAGATCGGCCTTGGCGAGACTTGCAGCGAGTTTTGCCTTCTCCACATCAGCACCAATGGTCTTGGCGATTTCGCCGGCCAGAGCCTCGATGCGTTTGACGCGCTCGCCCTGCGTTCCCAATTTCGCATGGAAGGTGATGCCATCGAGTTTCGGCAACAGGTCTTCGAGTTTTGTCCTGCGGTCCTGATCCCAGAAAAACTTGGCATCGCTCAATCGCGCCGCGATCACCTTGTTGTTGCCCTTGACGATCTCTTTGCCGCCATCCTTGGCGACCATGTTGGCAACGAGAATGTATTTATTGGCGAGTGTACCGTCTTTCGCCCGGAGGCAAAAACATTTCTGGTTGTTCTTGATCGTGGTGATGATGACTTCCGGTGGAACACTCAAATACGCCGTATCGAACGCGCCCATCAGCACCACCGGCCATTCGACGAGTCCCGCCACTTCCTTCAGCAGCGCCTCGTCATCGATCAGCTCAAGCCCTTGCGCAAAGGCGAGAGTGGTCGCCTCGGCACGGATGGTTTCAGCCCGCGCCGACGCATCCACGATGACCTTGGCCCGGTGCAGCTTCTGGGCATAGTCCTCAAAACGCCGCGCAGTAAGTGTACCCTTGGACAGGAAACGGTGGCCCTTCGTCACGTCTGCACTGCGGATGCCGTCAACGTCGAAACCCACAACTTCACCATCGAAGGTGCAGAGGATGGAATGCAGTGGCCGCACCCAGCGCAAACTGCCCGATCCCCAGCGCATGGATTTGGGCCACGGGAATTTGTGGATCACGTCGGGCACAAGTGCTGCAATGATCTCGGTCGCGGCCCGGCCCTCGCGCTTGATGACGGCCATGTAGACTTGGCCCTTCTTGTCGTCCTGAAGTGTCAACTGATAGAGCCTCAGGCCCGTCGATTTCAAAAAGCCGTCAATGGCGGCCTGCGGTGCGTCAACCCGTGGGCCTTTGCGTTCCTCAGCCGTATCGGCGGCGCGCGCATTGAGACCTTCAACTGACAGCACAAGACGGCGCGGTGTCGCGTGGACCTGCGCACCTTCATAGGTGAGGCCCGCCTCCACCAAGCCATTGGTGATCAGTGTCCGCAAATCCTCCGCCGCTTTTTGCTGCATGCGGGCGGGAATTTCCTCAGAGAAAAGTTCAAGCAGAAGTTCGGCCATCACGTGGCCCCCCCTGCTGATTTGCTCCAGGCTTCGCAACAACCTTTCGCAAGATCGCGCACCCGCAAAATATAGGCCTGCCGCTCGGTCACTGATATGACGCCGCGCGCATCGAGCAGGTTAAACGCGTGGGACGCCTTGATGCACATGTCGTAAGCCGGAAGGGCCAGCGTATTGGCATTGCCGTCGTTGCTTTTGGCGAGCAGCGCCGCGCATTCCTTTTCCGCGTCCTTGAAGCGCTGCAGCAGAATATCGGTGTCGGCTTCCTCGAAATTATAGCGCGAGAATTCCTTCTCCGCTTGCAGGAACACATCTCCGTAGGAAATGCGTTTTTCACCGTCCTGCCCGTTGAAATTCAAATCATAGACATTGTCGACGTTCTGCACATACATGGCCAAGCGCTCGAGGCCATAGGTCAACTCGCCCGAGACCGGCGCACAATCAAGCCCGCCCACCTGCTGGAAATAGGTGAATTGCGACACTTCCATGCCATCGCACCACACTTCCCAGCCAAGCCCCCAGGCGCCCAGCGTGGGGCTTTCCCAATCATCCTCGACAAAGCGGATGTCGTGCAGCGTGTGGTCAATGCCGATGGCCTTGAGCGAGCCCAGATAGAGCTCCTGCAAATCCGGCGGCGAAGGCTTCATGATGACCTGATACTGATAGTAGTGCTGCAACCGGTTGGGGTTTTCACCATAGCGGCCATCCTTGGGGCGGCGCGAAGGCTGCACATAGGCCGCGTTCCAGTGTTTCGGGCCAACCGAGCGCAGCGTTGTGGCCGGATGAAACGTGCCCGCCCCCACTTCCATGTCATAGGGCTGCAGGATGACGCAGCCCCTTTCGCTCCAATACTGATGCAGCGTGAGGATGAGGTCCTGGAAGGACTGCGTGGGATGAAGCGCCATGGCGGCGCCTAGCGCGCCGTGCGGTCAGTTGACATCAACTGACCACCAGCCTTGCGCGCAAATTCAATGTCTTGGAGCATCTTTCCCCTCTCAAATCGTTCCGATTTGATCGTCCGATGCTCTAGAACAAAATGCGGTGGAAACAAATGGGGAGTTTCCATCTCTGGAAACTCCCCTGACTCACTGGCAACCCAGGTACGCAGTACCCAATCCCGGATCATCCGCTGACACTTCCCCGCTCGGGAAACGCATGTCATGGCGCGAAACTAGTGCCGCATGGTTTCAAAAGCGTTTCCATAACAAAGATTTGTATGAACAAGTGGTTTCCAAAGCGTCCTGTTCCGGTGCGAATTGGGAAAACAGTCAGGATCTCGCGGCTCGGAGGATGTCCCCCTGCTTGAGCCAAAGCACCGGGTTTGCAAAAATTGTATGACAGAGGGGTTGCTATTGGGGATGGCCCCGCATAGATAACCGCCACGCGTAAGCATTGGTTTTTCAGCCCATTGCACCCTTTGACGCGGGATGGAGCAGCCCGGTAGCTCGTCAGGCTCATAACCTGAAGGTCGTCAGTTCAAATCTGGCTCCCGCAACCAA
>JANPDD010000060.1:0-4085 GCA_031431295.1 Hyphomicrobiales bacterium
GAATGATGCCCTGCGCCACCGCGGCCATTTCGGTCGCCGAAATCACGGTCGAAAAAGCCAGCGCCACACCCGCCAACAGAAACTTTCTTGTCATATGTACCTCCGCATGATGTTTGAAAATTGTCATCAGTCCCAAAATCAGGGCAACGCCCGCAGCACCCGGAAACCGATTGAGTTCTTGGCACGCGCTGCATCTTCAAATCCGCTCAGCGCGGTTGCCGTCAGCGTGGCCCGGCTCGACCAGGAACCACCCCTGACACGGTGCCTCCGGCAATCCTTCTCGCTGGCCTGGACCTTGTAGGTAAAGCCTGGCGTCCAGCAATCACTCACCCATTCCCAGACATTGCCGCGCATGTCATGCACACCCAACTGGTTGGGGTTGAGCAAACCGGCAGGTGCCGTCGACGGAAATCCGTCAGCACAACGCGCCTCGCCGGGGCCAGGCACCACCGTGTCTGAAAAATTGCCAGACTGGCAAAGTGACGTGGCATCAGTGAGGACAATATTTCCGCCCTCCTGGCGTGCCACGCCGAGGGCCGCGTGGTCCCACTCGGCAGAACTCGGCAGGCGGTATTGCACACCGGTGACCCGTGACAGCCACGGCAGGTACTCCGCCACGATCTGGTCATGCGAGACGTTGATAACGGGTCTTGTGTTGCGCCCCCAGCCTTCATCTTTTGGATTTTGCGTGCAGCCGCCATCGGCGACGCAATGCGCCCAGTCATCAAACGTCGCTTCCATCCGCCCGATGGCGAAGGGTTGCTGGGGCTTGTACTCAGACGATTGTATGACACTGACCGCTTCGGTTTGTGCGGTCTTTGGCGCCACCACCACGACCAGTTCAGGACAGTTGGAACAGTCTCTGAATATCTGCCCTGGAACCAGGGGATAGCCGGCCCTGATGTCGGCTGCGGAGGGTGCCGCCTTCTGGAGCGTTGGTTGAATGGCAGGCACCAACGCGGCAGTCTGTTGCGCGCCCGACGCCATCGGAAGTGTCGCCTGGGGAGTCTCTGGTTGTGTCTCTGGGGCCATTGCTTCGGCTGCGGCACCCTCCCCGCTGTCCAGTGTATTGCTATCCTGTGCGGCCACGACGTCAACTGTCGTGGATGTGGTTTGTGCAGGTGATGCGGTTGGGATTGCCGTTGCGGCGGCAACGGCGGTGACTTCCTCCGCTGGTTTCTGGTTTACAGGTTCGTCCTCGGCGGCAAGCGCAATTGGAGGCACAACGAGAGCGGGCGCAGGTTCAACAGCCGCAGGCAACGGTGTCGGCTCCTCGGGTGTCACTGGTGTTTCTGGCAAGCCTTCGTCCACCGGGGCCTCAACTTGCGGACTTGCGTTTGCTGAAGCCTCTTCCGCGACAGCCTGTGTCGGGGCAGGCACTTGCTGAACCACTGGCATTGCTTCAGCCACAGGAGCAGTCTCGACGGAACCTGTGGAGGGTGCACGCTTGGCCTCTTGCGAGGCCGCAAAATACTTGAGGAAACCCGGGGCATCCTGCCCCACAAAAAAAGCGGCTGCTCCGGCGGAGCCCAGCAGCAATGAAATGATGACAGCGCTCAAGGGATAGCGCCCGCCTCCGCCCTGCCGCTGCCCATGGCGCGGTTGCTGCTGCGGCGCGGATTGCCTGGGGCGCATTTCCGTCACCTTGCCAAGCGGGGTATGGGCGACGCTCGCCATGGCGGAACTCTGACCAAGGCCAAAGCGGCTCTTGTAGTCCGGGACATTTTGCAAAGGTCGATTGGTCGGCGACTGGTTCATGGCATACTCACACCTGCAGCGTCGCCGTCGCCACAGTTTACCGAGTTATGCCGTCCCGGGTGAATGATCGGTCCCGCAATGCGGCACAAATGAGGCGCATTGCAAACAACCCGAGTCCGGATAGCGGATCATGCTTAATGAAAACTGAAGAGGCGCTGCACAGAAGAAATCACCGCCGGCAGTTGCACAAAACCGATAGAGAAAAGTGTGGGAAGCTCAGGCGTCACCGATTGCATGCCTGAACAATCGCACAGTTTCCGCCATGCCGTAAGTCAGCGCGTCCGCCGTGATGGCGTGGCCAATTGACACTTCTGCGAGGTTTGACAGCGCCGCCACAAGGCGCGGCAGATTTTCGCGCGTCAGGTCATGGCCGGCATTGAGTCCGATGCCGCAGGCATGAGCCGCCCGTCCGCAGGCCACCACCTTGTTGAATTCTGTTTTCATCGGTGTTGAGTCCAGCGTCCCGCCATAGGGGCCGGTATAAATCTCAACCCTGTCGGCACCCACGGCCCTGGCCAATGGCGGTGCCATGGGGTCCGGATCAACAAACAGCGATACACGGAATTTGGCAGCGTGCAGCCGCGCAATCACGCGCCGCAACAGCGTTTCGTTCCCCGCGATATCCCAGCCATGGTCGGATGTTCCTTGCGCTGGATCGTCTGGAACAAGTGTCACCTGGTCCGGCCTTTCCGTCTCGCACAGCGCCAGGAACCGCTCATCGGGATAGCCTTCGATATTGAATTCCGCCTTTGGAAATTCACCGCGCAGCAGCTTGCACAAGGAGGTGACATCACTGCGGCGGATGTGGCGCTCGTCTGGCCGGGGGTGGACGGTGATGCCGTGGGCACCGGCCTGAAGCGCCACGCGGCCCAAATCCACGACTGATGGCCACGGCACATCCCTCCTGTTGCGCAGATAGGCGATGGCATTGACATTGACTGACAGGCGGCAGGCCAAACGATAATTCTCCTGGCCCTTACATAGCCAGCAAGCGGCATGACCATAACTGCCGGATTTGCGAAATAATACCAGACCACTTCAGGTCTGCGTTCATGGGGCTTTCCGACTCCCGGCCAATCTCCTATTCTGTGTTGGCCGGGGCATCAGAACAAACTGAACAAGAGTGCGCTGCTTCTCGATGGTGCGAAAACCAATGGAAGCCAGCCACCAAGGGGAAACACACATGCAACATCTCGATCGCAACTATATTTTGCTTGGGCTTTGCTGGGTCATCGCCGGAATGATCTTCGGTATCTGGCTGGGTGCCGGCAACCACGTGAATTACGCCAATTCGCATGCCCACATGAACTTGCTGGGATTTGTCACGTCCGTCCTGTTCGGCCTGCTGCACTGGGCCTATCCGGCGCTTGGAAAATCCAGACTCGCGGTTCCGCAGCTGGTGGTCTACCAGGTCGGCATCGTCTTGCTCATCGCTGGCAAAATACTTGTTGATGGCGGAACGCAAATTGACCCGCTGCTGATCGGTGGCTCGCTGATCACGGTCGTCGGGACCGCAATGATGCTGGTGATGTTTGCACGACACGGAATGAAAGCTGCTTAGGCACATTGCATTCCGCCTTGCCGGGTTCATGCGGCATGGTTGTCGTTTGTATTAAAGACAGATCACCCACATGCGCGGGTGATGACGAATTCTTGCTATTCCCGTCATGGCTCACGCATGTGGGCCATCCGCCTTTGTTGCAAAAAAAGCTGCCGGGAAACAGTCATGCGAGAGGAAAAGCAGCCTGCTGTCTACATCGTCTCAAACAGCAAACATGGCTTGCCTTACACCGGTGTGACGAGTGCGCTGTGGAACCGCGTACATGGCCATAAGAACGGCACGTTTGATGGCTTCACCAGCAAGTACAAACTCAACCGACTGGTCTGGTACGAACATCACCATTCCATGGAGGACGCGATACGGCGCGAGAAGCAATTGAAGAAATGGAAACGGCGCTGGAAGTTGGACATGATCGATGGGTTCAATCCGACGTGGCGTGATCTTCATGAGGAAATCGATGTGCTGGGCACGCTGGTTGAGATGCCGACAGATGGCGGCAAGCTGCCACCACCATGACACTTGAGCCTCCGTACACTCTCCTCCAACTCCGTCACGGCCCACGCAATGTTCAGAAACTCCGTCATGCTCCACGCATGCGGTGGAGGAACACCGGAAACCGTCATGGCCTGTCCGACATCAGCCCCTATTGGACAGAATGCATGACTTGAAGAACGGAGGATTTCTGGCTCATCGTAATCGTATGGAGAACGAAGATGAGACAAAAATCCGTAACACAAGTTGGCTCGTCCGATCGGGTTGTGAAAGA
>JANPDD010000061.1:0-25323 GCA_031431295.1 Hyphomicrobiales bacterium
TCGCATGCGCCGCTTCCTGCCGCGCAAAACCGATCTCGCCTCAATCTCCGAAGAACAGTTCAACACCCTCATCGCCATCTACAACAACACCCCGCGCAAATGCCTTGACTTCCAGACACCTGCCGAGGTCTTCTGCGCCCAGCTGTTGCACTTCGAATGTGAATCCACCTCCCGGCTTTCGCCGGGATGACGCCACGTGCGAAGCGAAAGTTGCCCCAGATTCTATATGCTCCAGCAACTTATCTGCGTTCAATTGAACGCAGGTTGCTGTCGCTGTGGACTCTCAATAGGTTGTTCCCGTTTTGCCTCATCGGGCGCGCCTGTGCCATTTGGCCCATATCGAACACAAAAGTTGCAAATCGTACCTCAGGGCGCGATGCAATTTTGTGAGCGGCGGGGGGATGCTTCCTGCCGAAGTTGTGTTAGGCTTTCCAGAGAAGCCGCCACAATAAATGGCGGCCATAACCAGGGAGACACGTCCATGAAACACCATGCACTGAAATCACTTTTGGCCGGGGGCGCCGTTCTGGCGATCTCGGCATCGGCGTCATTCGCCGATATTGTCTTCAACCGCGGAAACTCCGCCGATCCGGAATCGCTCGATCCGCACAAGACCTCAACCGTCTACGAAGCCAATATTCTCCGTGACATCTTCATGGGGCTCACAACGGAAAGCGCCAAGGCGGAGGCCGTTCCGGGCGCTGCGGAAAGCTGGACCGTCTCCCCTGACGGCAAAGTCTACACCTTCAAGCTGCGCGCCAACGGCAAATGGTCTGACGGCTCACCGGTCTCGGCTGATGATTTCGTGTTCTCATGGCGCCGCGCCGTGGATCCGGCGACAGCGTCCGAGTATGCCTATTTGCTTGCACCTGTGGTCAACGCGGAAGACATTACCGCCAGCAAGAAAAAGCTCGAGGAGCTGGGCGTCAAGGCCCTTGATCCTCTGACCTTCGAAGTGACACTCAATGCGGCAACCCCCTATTTTCTCGAAATGCTCACCCACCAGACCACCTATGCCGTGAGCAAGGCCAATGTAGAAAAATTTGGCGCAGACTTCATCAAGCCCGGCAACCTTGTGTCCAATGGCGCTTACATGCTCGCCGAGTTTGTCCCCAACGACCACATCAAGGTGGTGAAGAACGGGCAATTCTACGATGCTGCAAACGTGGCGATCGACACGGTGAACTACATTCCGACCGAGGACCGCGCCACGGCCATGAAGCGCTTTGAGGCGGGCGAACTCGATTCCAACGACGACATCCCGACCGAGCAGCTGGCTGAACTCAAGGCAAAGTTTGGTGACCAGGTGCGCCTTGGCCCTTATCTCGGCACGTATTACTATGTCTTCAGGACGGACAAGGCGCCGTGGAACGATGTCAAGCTGCGCCACGCCGTGTCCATGGCCATTGACCGTGACTATCTGGCCGAAAAGGTTTGGCAGAACACCATGATCCCTGCCTATTCGCTCGTGCCGCCCGGCATCGGCGGATATGAGACACGGATGGTGGACTACGCGGAACTGTCGCAGTTGGACCGCGAGGATGGCGCCAAAAAGGTGCTTGGCGAATTGGGCTACGGCCCGGACAAGCCCCTCAAGATGGAGATCCGCTTCAACACCTCTGAAAATCACAAGAACACCGCCGTGGCGATCCAGGAGCAGTTGAGACCGCTGGGCATTGAAGTTTCAATGGTGAACACCGACACCAAGACCCATTACGGCCACCTGGAGCAGAAGGGTGACTTCGACATCGCCCGCGGCGGCTGGATTGCCGACTACAAGGACCCCGCCAACTTCCTCGACCTTTGCAAAACCGGTGCAGGCAACAACTACGGCCAATATGCCAACCCGGAATATGACAAGCTGCTGGCCGCCGCCGCTGCCGAGCCATCCCCCGATGTCCGCATGAAAACACTCTCGGAGGCAGAGGCCATGGGTGTTGCCCGCGATCTCTGTTTCGTTCCGCTGTTGCACTATGGCTATCACACGCTCGTATCAACACGGCTGAAGGGTTGGGAAGACAATGTTCTCGACCGTCATCCCTCGCGCTTTATCAGCAAGCCATGATGCCATGATGGAATAGCACCGCTCCGGTGAAGGCCGGAGCGGCTGCCACATCAATCAACATGTTGCGCTATGCCATCCGCCGTCTCTTCACGGCCATTCCGACGCTCTTCCTGATCGTCACCATTTCCTTTTTCCTGATCCGCCTGGCGCCGGGCGGCCCCTTCAACCAGGAAAAGGGATTGAATCCGGTGATCAAGGCCAATCTTGAGCGCCAGTTCGGCCTTGATTTGCCCTTGTGGAAACAATACCTCAACTACCTGGGAAACCTCGCTCACGGTGATTTCGGCCCGAGTTACAATCTGCCTGACTTTACCGTGGCGGAGTTGTTCCGCGTCGGCCTTCCGGTGTCGATCCAGCTTGGTGCGACAGCCTTGCTGCTTGCCCTTGTGTTTGGAAGCATCATGGGGAGTTTCGCGGCCCTCTACCAGAACAGGCCCGCCGACTATGCCGTCGTTGCAGCCGCGACAGCAGGTTCCACCATACCCACATTCGTCGTCGCACCGCTGTTCCAGTTGCTCTTTGCCCTCACGCTCAAATGGGTGCCGGTCGGTGGCTGGGGTGACGGCGCATTGCTGAACAAGATCGGGCCCATTCTCACACTCACACTGCCGCAACTTGCGATTGTGGCGCGCCTGATGCGCGGCGCCATGATCGAGAGCCTGCACGCCCATCACATCCGCACGGCGCGGGCACTTGGGCTTTCCAACTATTCCATCATCGTCCGCCATGCCATGCGCAGTGCGGTCTTGCCCATCATCTCCTATGCAGGCCCTGCCGCCGCCTCGCTTCTCACCGGCTCGCTCATCGTTGAGTATATTTTTGCGGTCCCGGGAATCGGGCGTTATTTTGTTGATGCCGCCCTCAACCGCGACTACACGCTGGTCATGGGCACCGTGGTGGTGATTGCCATTTTCACGATCATCTTCAACCTCATTGTCGACCTGCTCTATGCGCTCGTTGATCCCCGGGTGCGCTATGACTGACATGACAACGCCGCACCTTGCTGCAGGGCGCTCGCTGTGGGCCGATGCCTTGGCGCGGTTGCGCCGGAACAGGGCGGCGATTGCAGGCCTCATCTATCTTGTCACCATGGCACTGGTCTGCGTGCTCGGACCCTGGGTTGCCCCCAATGATTTCACCACCATTCATGCTGACTACACCCGTGTGCCGCCGTCACTTTCCGCCTACCCGGGTCCGGAAGGTGTTGAAACCGCGTTGCACGATGCCCTGAAGCGGGGCCGCCTCGTCATGGCGCAGTGGAACCAGGAAGGAAGCCAGGTCACGGTCTCTGTGACCTCCGCAAAACCCATCGATGAAAGGTCAACCCGCTACCTTGACCGCTCCGACGTGTTCGAGGAAGCCCGGGTCGTGGCCCGCGCCGCCGATGGCCTGTCCATGCAGATGGTGGCCCGCGTTCAACAGAAATATTTCTTCTTCGGCACCGACAGCAATGGCCGCGACCTTCTGCAGCGGACCTTGGTGGCGGGGCGCGTCTCACTGCTGATCGGCCTACTTGCCGGGCTGGTGGCTGTGCTGATCGGCGTTCTCTACGGTGCCACATCAGCTCTCATCGGCGGCAAGACAGACGAAATCATGATGCGGTTTGTGGATATTCTCTATGCCCTGCCCTTCATCTTCTTTGTGATCATGCTTGTGGTCTTTTTCGGACGCAATTTCATCCTGATGTTCATTGCGGTGGGTGCCGTCCTGTGGCTCGACATGGCGCGCATTGTCAGGGGCCAGGCGCTTGTCCTCAAGCGCCAGGAATTCGTCCAGGCGGCAGAAGCCCTTGGCGTGTCGCGGGCCGGCATCCTGCTTCGCCACGTTGTGCCCAACCTTCTTGGTCCTGTGGTCATCTACATGACCCTGCTCGTTCCCCAGGTCATCATTCTGGAAAGCTTCCTGTCCTTTCTGGGCCTTGGCGTGCAGGAACCTCTGGCGAGTTGGGGCGTGCTGATCGCGCAAGGTGCGAAGTCAATTCCCGGCGCCCAATGGCTTCTCGTTTTTCCCGTGCTGTTTCTCACCACCACGCTGTTCGCGCTTAATTTCATCGGCGACGGGTTGCGCGATGCACTCGATCCGAAGGACCGCTGAGATGGTCCAGCCCATCCTGATGCTGAACAACGTGCAGGTCGGGTTCGACACGCTCGACGGACCCGTGCACGCGGTGAAAGGCGTGTCACTCTCCCTTTCGGCGGGCGAAACCTTGGCCATCGTCGGCGAATCCGGCTCCGGCAAAAGCCAGTTGATGATGGGCACCATGGGGCTGCTCGCCTCAAACGGAACGATCTCTGGCGAGGCTAGTTACCGCGGCACAAATCTCATAGGCTTGCCCAGGCAGGAGCTTAACACCATTCGCGGGCGGAAGATTGCAATGATCTTCCAGGAGCCCATGACCTCGCTCGATCCGCTCTATACCATCGGCAATCAACTCATCGAGCCCATCATGCATCACCAGAGAATCGGCTGGGATGCAGCCAATGCCCACGCCATCGAAATGCTGAATCTGGTCAAGATTGCGGAGCCCAAACGGCGCATGGAATCCTACCCCCATGAAATGTCCGGCGGGCAGCGCCAAAGGGTGATGATCGCCATGGCCCTTGCCAATGGTCCCGATCTTCTCATCGCCGACGAACCCACAACGGCACTTGACGTCACCAACCAGCTCGAAATCCTCGAACTCATGGTCGGGCTGCAACTGCGCATGGGCATGAGCATGATCTTCATCACCCATAACCTTAACATCCTGCGCCTCATCGCCGACCGCATCATGGTGATGCGCTATGGCGAAGTGGTGGAGGAGGGGGAACTGAGGAGGGTTTTAAAGAACCCCAGCCATCCCTACACCAAAGCGCTGATTGATGCGGAGCCCTCCGGCCGCAAGGCCCCGCCGCCACCGTCTTCTCCCGTGATCCTGGCGGGGACCGCCTTGCGCGTGACCTTCAACCTGGGCGGAGGACTTTTCTCAGGCCCCGTGGCGCAGCTGAAGGCCGTGGACCGGGTGTCACTTTCGCTGCGGCAGGGCCAAACCATCGGCATCGTGGGTGAATCAGGCTCCGGCAAATCAACGCTGGCCCGCGCCCTCTTGCGCCTCACGCCCAGTGAGGGTGCCATCGCCTTCGAGGGACGCAATATCACGCACCTTGACGCGGTGGCCATGCGGCCCCTGCGGCGGGAAATGCAAATTGTCCTGCAGGATCCTTTCGGCTCGCTCAGCCCGCGCATGACGGCAGGCCAAATCATCACCGAAGGCCTGCTGGTCCACGAACCCGGTATCAACGCCACCCAGCGCGACCGGCGCGCCGTCCAGGCCCTGGAAGAGGTGCAAATCGATCCGGCCCTGCGTAACCGTTACCCGCATGAATTTTCAGGCGGCCAGCGCCAGCGCATCGCCATCGCACGGGCCATTATCCTCAAACCCAAACTGGTTGTGCTGGACGAACCGACGTCAGCACTTGACCGCCAGGTGCAAAAACAGATCATCGACCTGCTGCGCGATCTGCAGTCGGCCCACAATCTCTCCTACCTGTTCATCAGCCACGATCTGGCCGTGGTCCGCGCCATGGCCGACCACATCATGGTGATGAAGGATGGGTGTCTGGTGGAAGAAGGCACACCCGATGAAGTGATGAACGCGCCCCGTGATGGCTATACAAGGAAGCTCATGGCGGCGGCCTTCGCTGAATAGAAACAAATTCGTCATTTGCCTGGCTATGGCAAACCTGCGATAGGTTCGCCCATGTGTTTTCACCTTACGCCCGAGGGCCTCGTACTCCCGGTTTTTTCACGCACCGCCAAGGCGGCTGTGCTGGTGAACTGCGCGCGGATCGGGTTTAAGCCGTAAGCACCTGATTTTGAATAATAAACCCGGTAGCCCAGGGCCGCCGCAGTTGCCATCAAATTCAGAGTTTTCACATGCCCAGCCATCCCAAGAATCTCAACATTGACGACATTGTCAAGTCCGACATTGCCCACCACTTCCATCCCTTCACCGACCACAAGAGCTTTCATGCCGCAGGTGGCCCGAGGGTTATCACCCATGGTGATGGCGTCTATATCTGGGACGGCAAGGGCAACAAGATCCTCGACGGCATGTCCGGCCTGTGGTGCGTGAACATCGGTTACGGGCGCAAGGATCTGGCAGACACAGCCTATCGCCAGATGCTCGATCTGCCCTACTACAACACCTTCTTCAAGACGACGACGGTGCCGGCGACTGAACTTGCAGCGAAAATTTCATCCCTGCTGCCCAAGCGCTTCCAGCAGGTGTTCTTCACCAACTCGGGTTCGGAAGGCAATGATTCCATTGTGCGGTTCGTGCGCCACTATTGGGCCGTCATGGGCAAGCCCTATCGCCAGCATTTCATTGGCCGCAACCGTGGCTATCATGGTTCAACCTGGGTTGCGACCAATCTGGGCGGCATGGGCTACATGCACGAACAGGGCGGCACACTGCTTCCCGGTTTTCATCATATCCGGGAGCCCCACTGGTTCGACCATGGTGGCGGCAAGTCGCCGGAGGAATTCGGCCTGGAGGCGGCGTCCGATCTTGAACGCAAGATCCTCGAAGTGGGACCCGACAACGTCGCGGCTTTCATCGGAGAGCCCATCCAGGGTGCCGCCGGCGTCATCATCCCGCCCACAACCTACTGGCCCGAAATCCAGCGCATCTGCCGGAAATATGGGATCCTCATCATTTCAGATGAGGTGATCTGCGGTTTTGGCCGGACCGGAAAGTGGTTTGGCTTCGAAACCTACGGCTTTGAGCCCGATATCATCAACATGGCCAAGGGCCTGTCGTCGGGCTACCAGCCCATTGGCGCTGTCGCCTTCTCGGACACCCTCACCACGCCATTGTTCGAGAAGGGTGGCGATTTCAACCACGGCATGACCTATTCCGGCCATCCCGTTGCCGCAGCCGTGGCGCTCAAGAACATCGAAATCCTGGAGAACGAGAAACTGGTGGAACGGGTGGCGGAGCTTGCACCCCGGTTCAATGCCATGTTGCGGTCGCTCACCGATCACCCCATTGTTGGCGAGGTGAGGTCGGAGGGGCTGATTGGTGCCATCGAACTGTGCAAGAACAAGAAAACCCGTGAGCGATTTGCCAAACTGGGCCGGGTGGGAACGATTTGCCGCGACCACTGCTTTGCCAATAATCTGGTGATGCGGGCCTGCAATGACACCATGGTGCTGGCACCTCCCTTTTGCATTTCACACGCGGAGATTGATGAAATTGGCAGATTGGCGCGCCTTGCGCTCGACAAGACCCATGCCGAGGTCAGGGGAGAAATGTGAACAAACAAAGGGTTTTTTGTTGCTCACGGGTCGCTGCAGGCATAATTCTTGCCTGAACTACACAAATACAGTTTAGCTGGACTCAAACAAAATTGGGAGGGCGACCTGACATGACAACCTACACACCAAAATTCCAAACCAGCCGCCGCAGCATCTTGAAGGCAACAGGCGCACTGATTGCCGGCGTGACATTTGCACCGCGCTTTGCACTGTCAGAGGAAGAGAAAAAACTCAGCCTCTACAACTATGACACCTATATCGGCGAAACCACGCTGGCGGACTTCCAAGGTACCACCGGGATTGCGCCGCGCCTCGATCTCTTCGCGGACATGGACGAAATGTTTGCCAAGCTGAAGGCTGGCAACCCCGGCTACGATGCCGTGGTGATCGCCAACGATTACCAGGAGCGCATGATGAAGGCCAACATGCTCATGGCCCTTGACCACGCCAAGATACCAAACATGTCCAATATCGATCCGGCCTTTGCCAACCCGGGCTTTGATCCCGGTCGGAAATTCAGCGTTCCCTATATGTGGGGGACGATCGGCGTCGGCTACCGAAAGTCCGCGGTTCCGAATGGCGTGATCGACAGCTGGAAAATCCTCTTTGAGTCCGATGAACTGGCGGGCAAGATTTCGCTCCTCGGCGACGCGCAGAATGTCCTGGGATGCGCGCTCAAATATCTCGGTTACTCCTTCAACTCGACCAGCATTGGCGAACTGAACAAGGTGAAGGACCTGCTCATCGCCCAGAAGAAGAACATCAAAGTTTTTGCCGACGACAATGGCCAGGACCTTCTCGCTTCAGGTGAAGTTGCAGCCTGCCAGGAATGGAACGGCGACATCGCCCAGGTCATGGCGGAAGACGAAGACCTGACCTATGTGGTGCCGAAAGAGGGTGCCAATGTCTGGGAAGAAGCCTGGTGCATCCCCAATGGCGCGCCACATCCCGAAAACGCCCATGCCTTCCTCAATTTCGTGCTGGACGCCGAGGCGGGCAAGAACATCGCGACGACCATTCAGTATGCAACGCCCAATCTCGCGGCCAAGAAACTGATGCCGCCCGAGTATGTGAACAGCGTCGCCATCTACCCTCCGGCGGAGATCTTGGCGAAATGTGAACCGAATGTCTATCTGGGTGAAGAGGCCGTGCGGGTCCGTGACGAGATCTGGACCGCAATCCAGGCCGCTTAACCGGTTTTGCACAACGCTGACCAATACCTGGGCGGGATTCTGCGGAATTCCGCCCTTTTATTTAATGTCCTGAGGCCGTTGCCCCCGTCGCATGTGTACTGCTAGTTTGCCGGAACGGGCAATGGGGACCCACAACCTTGGATGACTGGAAAAGCAACAGAAACGTGTTCTGGACCCTGGCAACGCCGGGAACACTTTGGCTTGTCATCTTTTTCCTTGTGCCGCTGGCCTTCCTGTTCGTGCTGTCGTTTTCTGAAAAAGCCGTCATCAACGGCGAATTGTCGATCAACGAATACGACTATCTGACAGGCGTCTCGAATTACCTGCGTTCATTCGAATCCGAGTATCCCCGCATCCTGTGGAAATCGATCTGGGTCAGCGGGCTCGCAACGCTGGTCTGTCTTGTCACCGCCTATCCCATCGCTTTTGGCATCTGTTTTGCGCCAAACAAGTGGAAGCCGATCTTGCTGTTGCTGGTGATCCTGCCCTTCTGGATCAACCTCTTGATCCGAACCTATGCCTTGATCGCGGTCTTTCGCACCTCAGGCTATGTCAACCAGGCGCTGGGCGTCGTCGGCCTCGGTCCCTATGAAATGCTCTACAACAATTTCGCGGTGATTTTCGGATTGGTTTATGTCTACATGCCTTTCATGGTGCTGCCACTTTATGCCACGATAGAGCGGCTCGAGCGCTCGTTCCTGGAGGCCAGCCTCGATCTCGGCGCCTCGCAATGGCAAACCTTCTTCAAGGTCACAGTGCCCCTCACCATGCCCGGCATTGTCACGGGCATCATCCTCGTTTTCATCCCGTGCCTGGGTTCCTTCCTCACGCCAGACCTCTTGGGCGGTGCCAACGCCATCATGATCGGCAACGTCATCGAACGGCAATTCAAGGCGGCCAATGACTGGCCTTTTGGTGCGGCCCTGTCGTTCCTGCTGATGTACGCAACACTGGCGGCACTTGCTTTGCGCGCCTTCCTCGCCAGCCGCAGCAAAGGGGTGGATGTCTGATGGCAGCAACTCTGAAGCCGGGCACAGGCCCCCTCGACTATGGCAAACGCTGGTGGCTGAAGGCGCTGTTTGCGGCGATCTTCTTTGTCCTCTACGTGCCGATCTTCACCCTCATTGCCTTTTCGTTCAACACGGACAAGCGCGGCATCGTCTGGCGCGGCTTCACCCTCGACAACTATTCCAAGGCCTGGAACAACGCTGGACTCATCGAGGCATTGGTCAATTCCCTGGTCATTGCCGTCATCGCGACGGTGATTGCAACGCTGATCGGCACCATGGTGGCGCTTCTGCTCTGGCGCTTCCGCTTTCCGCTGAAGGGAGCCTTTGAAGGCATGATGGCGCTTCCCATTGTCATTCCTGAGATCTGCATGGGCGTCGCGCTGCTCATGTTTTTCATAAGGACCGGGATGATGAACGGTGTTGTGACCCTGCCCTGGCCCTTCAATCTCACCAACATCGTCATCGCCCATGTCGCCTTCTGTTTCCCCTTCGTCACTGTCGTGGTGCGCTCAAGGCTGGTGGGCTTCAACCGCCAGTTGGAAGAGGCTTCAAAGGACCTTGGTGCTTCCGAATGGCAGACCTTCACCAAAGTCATCGTACCCTTCATGATGCCGGGCATCATTGCCGGTGCACTTCTTGCCTTCACGCTCTCGCTGGATGATTTTGTCATCACCTTCTTCACCTCCGGCCCGGAAACGGTCACCTTTCCGGTCAAGGTCTACTCGCTTGTCCGGCGCGGCGTTTCGCCTGAGATCAATGCCGCCTCGACGGTCTTGATCGTCATCACCATCATTGCCACCGTGCTTGCCATGAAACTGCAGGCACCCGATAAATCAGGACACTAGCATGGCCCGGAAAAGTGTTTACGGTTTTCCGATGAGGCCATGCGCCAAAGGATAATTATTATGGCCGAACCGATTGTTTCCGTACAGAACGTCTCGCGCCGCTATCCCGGCCGCATCGTAGCCGTTGACGATGTCTCGCTTGATATTGCGGAGAACGAGTTTTTTGCCCTGCTGGGGCCATCGGGTTGCGGCAAAACCACGTTGCTCCGCATGATCTCGGGCCTCGACACGCCGACGGAGGGGAAGATCTTCATCGCAGGCGAGGATATGGCCCTGACACCCCCCAACAAGCGGCCCACCAACATGGTTTTCCAGTCCTATGCCGTGTTCCCGCACATGACTGTTGCCCAGAATGTCGCCTATGGCCTCAAGGTCACGGGCGTTCCCGCCGCCGAAACCCGCCGCCGCGTTGATGAGGGGCTGGACATGGTGAAGCTTTCCCACCTCGCTGACCGCAAGCCGGACCAGATGTCGGGCGGCCAGCGCCAGCGTGTGGCCTTGGCCCGGGCGCTCGTCAAACGCCCCAAGGTGCTGCTGTTGGATGAGCCGCTGTCGGCGCTTGATGCCAAGCTCCGTGACGACATGCGCCTTGAACTGACGCGCCTGCAGCAAACAGTTGGCATCACCTTCATCATCGTCACCCATGACCAGGACGAGGCCCTGTCCATGGCAAGCCGCATTGCCGTGATGGAAAGGGGTGCCATACGCCAGGTCGCAACACCGGCCGAACTCTACGAACAGCCCGCCACACGGTTTGTCGCCGATTTCATCGGCAAGGTGAATCTCTTTGATGCTTCTGTCGTGAGCCAAAAGGGAAGGGCCGTCATCTGCAACGCCAAGGGACTTGGCAAGATGCAGCTTTCGACCGACAAGGCATGCGGCAAGAACGTGACCATTGCGGTGCGCCCCGAGAAACTGAAACTGGCGAGAACTGCACCCAAGGCCGATGGCCTCGTGAAGACGGAAGCCACGGTGCGTGACGTTGCCTATTATGGCGACTGGAGCGAAGTGGTCGCCGACATGAGCAACGGCACGCCCTTGTCCGTCAATGTCCAGAACGACAAGCGCGACGGGAAGATGGGCGTGAAACGCGGTGACAAGGTCTGGATCACCTGGCAACCCTCTGACAGTCTCGTCTTGACGGAGTAGCAACGTGGCCCTCGAAATGGACAAGCTCGGCCGCCTGCCGGGCGATGACGCCTTCCGCCGCACCAACATCAAGGGTACACATTGGGAGGCAACCTACGCCGGTGCCCACTCCTTCATGCGCCGCAAATACACCCGCGATCTTGCGGGCGTTGACATCGCCGTAACCGGTGTGCCGTTTGACCAGGCCGTTTCGCACCGCTCCGGTACGCGCATGGGACCTGAGGCCATCAGGCGCGCCTCGGCCGAAAATGCCTGGGGACCCGTCTGGCCGTGGAATTTCGATCCTTTCGAGACGGTGGGCGTTATCGACTATGGTGACTGCTTCTTCGACTGGGGGAAAAAAGAAGATTTCCCCGCCACACTGGAGAGGCACGCTGCGGACATCATCGCCTCAGGAGCCGAGATGATCGGGCTCGGCGGTGACCACTACATTTCATATCCGCTGTTGAAAGCCCATGCCAAGAAACATGGGCCGTTGGGGCTTGTGCATTTTGACGCCCACCGCGATGTGGAAATCGACAATGGCGGCCGCATCGATCACGGCACCATGTTTGGCTATGCCGTCAAGGAGGGGCTGGTTGATCCGGAAAAATCGGTGCAGATCGGCATCCGCACAAGCTTTGCGGGTGAAACCACCATGGGGTTCCGCATCATCTATGCCGATGAAGTGCATGATTCATCCGCTGCGCAATTGGCCGAGACCATCACGCAGAAGGTCGGCCAGTCAAAGGCCTACCTGACCTTTGATATTGATTGCCTTGATCCCTCTGCCGCTCCCGGCACCGGCACCCCCATTCCCGGCGGCCTCAGCTATCACCAGGCCGCCTCGATCATCCGCAAGCTGACGAATATAGACTTTGTCGGCATGGACATGGTCGAGGTGTCGCCCCCCTATGACCACGCGGAACTGACAAGTGGCGCCGCGTCGGCCCTTGTCATGGAATATATCTGTCTCAAAGCCTGGCGGAAGGGTGCCCGCAGCGTGGAAATGCCCGACGGAAGATCCAAATGAAAATCCTGGTTATCGGCGCTGGCTATGTCGGACTTGTCAGTGGCGCCTGTTTTGCCGAACTTGGCTTCGAGGTGACTTGCATTGACAGTGACCAGGGCAAGGTTGAGCAACTGCGCCTGGGAGAGGTTCCCATCTATGAGCCCGGCTTGGCGGAACTTGTTGCCCGAAATCGCGATCGCCTTGCCTTTGACAGTTCACCAGCCGCGCACGTGGCTGGTTCTGACATGATCTTCATCGCCGTGGGAACGCCAACCACGAGTGCTGGCGAGGCCGACCTCGCGGCAGTGTTCATGATTGCTGCTGAACTCGCGCCCTTGCTCAAGGGTTTCACGGTGGTGACAATCAAATCCACCGTTCCGGTTGGCACGGCCGCCCGCATGCGTGAGGTGATGTCGAAGGCCAACAGTTCAGCAGACCTGGCGCTCGCTTCCAACCCCGAGTTTCTTCGTGAAGGATCGGCGGTGGCGGATTTCATGGCTCCGGACCGCATCGTGGTCGGCCTTGACGACATGCGCGCAAAGTCACGGTTTGAAGCACTCTATTCACGTTTGACCGAAAAGGGAGCACCCCTTGTCTTCATGTCGAACGAAGCCGCCGAAGTCACAAAATATGCCGCCAACACCTACCTCGCCATGCGCGTGGCATTCGTCAACCAGCTTTCGGACATATGCGAGGCCGTTGGCGCTGACATCAGCGATGTGACCCTGGGCATGGGCCTCGACCGGCGGGTAGGCATGCACTATCTTGCTCCCGGCCCAGGCTTTGGAGGATCATGTTTTCCCAAGGACACGCGGGCGCTGCTCGCCATCACCCGGAGAGCAAGGGTGGATTTCAGCCTTGGCGAGGCGATTGTTTCCGCCAATGACAAGCGCAAGGACGGATTGGCGGACCGTGTTGCCGGATGCCTCGGAGGGCGTGTCGCTGGCAGGACCATCGCCATACTGGGGTTGTCCTTCAAGGCGGAAACGGATGACGTGCGCGATTCCTCGGCATTGCCGCTCATTCGTGTGCTTCAGGACATGGGTGCCAGCATCAGGGCCTATGATCCCGCCGCCATGGATCAGGCTGCGCGCCTGCTCAACGAGGTTCAGTTCTGCAGCACGGCAAATGAGGCCACCAAGGGCGCTGACTGCGTCGTTGTCATGACGGAATGGTCGGAGTTCAAATCACTCGATCTGCGGCAGATGGCCAAAGACATGGCCCGGCCCGTGATGATCGATTTTCGCAACCTTTACGATTTGCAGCAGGCGGCCAACGCCGGCCTCACCTACATCAGCATGGGCCGTGCTGCGGTCAGGCAGCCGGGCTGAGGCCGGGCACGCCTGGCCATGGCAAATCTGTCAACCATCAACCGTCATGACATGCTGACCCAGGTGCCCGTCCGGGCCGATTGGGCAAAGGCGTGGATCACCCGCTCAATCTCCAGTCCGCGCGCAAAACTGACTGATGCCGAAGGGCGGCCCGTTGCCGCATAGAGAAGTTCGGAAAGTTCGATGACTTTCAGTTCATTGAATCCCAGACCATGGCCGGGCGCGGGGCAGAACCGGTCATAGGCCGGATGATAGGGTCCAGAGAGGATGCGCCTGAAGCCACGGGATTCCTTTAGACCTTCGGCAATATACAAATTCAGTTCATTCATGCGTTCATTGTCGAGCCACAACATGCCCCTTGAGCCATGAACTTCCACCTTCAAACCATTTTTCCGGCCATGGGCAATGCGGCTCGACGTCAAAACACCACGAGCACCGGATGCAAAGCGCACGAGCGCATGCGCAATATCATCGTTCTCGACGGTGGCGGATGTAGGGGTCCCCGGAACGGGGCGTGCGCCATGCACCACATCCACCATGGCACAGAGTTTGGAGATGTCTCCCAGCAATTCCTGAGCAAGTGAAATGAGATGGACCGTCAGATCTCCCAGTGTGCCAAGGCCTGCATCCTTCTTGGTCATGCGCCATGACCATGGGGCTTGAGGATCGGCCATGTAGTCCTCGTCCACACTGCCGCGGAAATCAACGACGTCACCTATGGCACCATCGGTGATCAGCTGTTTTGCGTATTGCAGTGCTGGATTGCGCAGATAACCATAGCCCAAAGCTGTGGCCTGGGAACTCCTCCTTGCCGCCGCCGCAGCCATCGCCTCGGCATCGGCCAGCGTGAGTGCCATGGGCTTCTCGCACCACACATGTTTTCCCGCTTCCAAGGCGGCGACGGCCATTTCCCGGTGCAAACTGTTGGGAGAGGTGATGGAGATGAGCTGGATTGAGGGATCCGCGAGGAGATCCCGCCATTGGCTTGCCGATTTTTGAAAGCCGAATTGTCTGGCACATGCCTTCGCGTGTTCAGGATCAACGTCGCACAATGTCACCCGGTCCACAATCGGCACGTCGCCGAACACCGCCTTCACCGCGCCATAGGCCATGGCGTGGCACTTTCCCATGAAGCCTGTTCCGATCAAGCCAACGCCAATCCTGTCGATGGTCATGCTCTTTTACCATTCCCGTGGAGCTTCGCGATCTCAGCCTCCAGATCCACGAGTTCTTTGCCGCCCGCCATAAGATTGAGAAGCTGGTCCCGGCTAATGTCACTCTTCACATGGGTGCCAACACTCTTGCCGCGTTTCAGGATGGTGAAGCGGTCGCCCACGACATAGGCATGGTGCACATTGTGGGAAATGAAGATGACTCCGATGCCGCGGGCCTTGGATTGAACGATGAGTTTAAGCACGATCGAAGCCTGGTGCACGCCAAGCGCAGATGTGGGCTCGTCCAGGATCAGGACCTTGGCGCCGAAATGAATGGCACGCGCAATGGCGAGGCACTGGCGCTCACCGCCGGAGAGTGTCCCCACCGGCTGTTCCGCATCGCGGAGTTCGATGCCCATGTCTCGCAACTCACGATAGGCGGTCTGGTTGGCGTATTCGATGTCGAACTGCCTGATAAAACCAATACGCCGCTGCGGTTCGCGGCCGAGGAAGAAGTTGCGTGCAACACTCATCAAGGGAACCAGCGCGAGGTCCTGGTAAACCGTCGCGATGCCGCTGTCGAGCGTCTCCCGGGGCGAACCAAAGCGGGCGGGCTTTCCGCCCACCAGGATATTGCCTTCGTCGGGCGTGTGAACGCCGGAAAGAATCTTGATGAGCGTTGACTTGCCCGCGCCATTGTCGCCCAGCAGGCAATGCACCTCGCCTGCCTGCAAATCAAAGGACACGTCCTTCAGGGCGATGACCGACCCGAAATACTTGCTGACGGCGCTGAGTTCAATGAGAGGTGCGGCCATCACCGGCTCCGCATGGCGCGGTTGCGCACATAGGAGTTGAACAGAACCGCCGTCACCATCATTGCACCCATGAAGAGCTTGAACCAGTCCGTGTCGATGCCGGTATAGAAGATGCCCATCTGCACCACGCCAAAGATCAGCGCGCCGAACATGGCACCAATGGCCGAGCCATAGCCGCCGGTCAGGAGGGTGCCACCGATCACCACCGCGATGATGGCCTCAAATTCCTTGAGATTGCCGCGCAGCGTATCGGCAGAGCCCGTGACCAGAACTTGAATGGCGGCGAACAGGGCGGCGGCGAGTGCGGTGAAGACGAACAGCGTGATCTTGGTGCGCGCCACCGGCACGCCGAGATTGCGCGCCGCGTTGGCCTCACCGCCTGCCGCAAAGATCCAGTTGCCAAAGCGCGTGCGGGTGAGGAGCCAGGTGCAGAACAGCGTCAGCCCAATCCACCAGACGATGGACATGGGGACACCGGAAATCATCGGAAGGCCGTCGGCGCGCTTGCCGACCACGCCCAGTTCGGCAAGCCAGGCGACCGGTGTTTTCAGGACCTGCCCTGCGAAGAACGGCGTGATCCAATCGTCCTTGGAATACTCATGGATGCCCGAGGCCTGGGTGCGGCCGGTCATGCCGCGCATGATGCCGAGCGTGAGCCCGCGCAGCATGAACAGGCTGCCCAAGGTCACGATGAAGGATGGCAGCCCGGTCCTCACCACGATGAGGCCATTGAGATAGCCGACAACGCCGCAGACCAAGAACGCGAGCAGCAGGGCGAGCCACAGCGGCCAGCCCCAGATCACCGTCGGGATGGCAATGACAATGCCGGCAAAGCCGATCATCGAGCCGACCGACAGGTCGAATTCCCCGGCGATCATCAACAGCGCCACAGGTGCGGCGAGAATGCCAAGCTGTGCCGATACTTCAAGGAAGTTGATGATGCCCTTGGCACTGAACAGACCGCTGCCACCCGCCGTCACCGCGAAAAAGAAAAAGACCAGAATGGTTCCTGCCATAGCACCCAGTTCAGGCCGGCTGAGCAAGCGGCTGATCAGCGAGACGGAGCGGACCCTTTCGTCGCGAACCTCTGCTGTCATGCTTTGATGTCCTCTTGAAAGGGAGTTCGGCGGCCGAAAGGAGCCGTTCCGGCCGCCGTCGTTGCTCAGCGCTTGCCTTGCTTGGCTAGATCGATGACCGAGGCCGCCGTGTCCTTGGTGACAAAACCAGGACCTGTCGGGTAGTCGGCGATGGGAGCGATCTTGTATTTCTTCCACAGGTCAAACATGACAACTGGAATGTAGCCCATGGCATATTGCTGGGCGTCGATGCCCCATTCCATTTTGCCATCGGCGGTCGCTTGCAGAATAGTGGGTGAAAGGTCGAACGTGCCCAACTTCATCTTTCCTGTGAGGCCCAGTTCTTCGATCGCCATCAGCGCCGGTTCGGCACCACCGATGCCCACTGTCAGCACGAATTGCGTGTCGGCGTTGGTGTTGAGGAACCCGATGATGCGGTTCTTCATCTCGGTCGGATCCATCACGCCATTGAGCACCGGCACATCCGCGCCGAGGCCTTTGGCAAAACCGGCGCAACGGTCGTCAAGGCTGACGTTGCCAACCTCGTGGTTGGCGCAGACCGCCTTGGTGAGGCCGAGCTTGGCAATGCGTTCGCCCGCCATGACACCGGCTTCATACTCGCTTTGACCCAGATAGAGCAGGCCGCCGAGTTCTTTCGTCAACTTGCCGCCGCCTGAGTCAATCACGATCACCGGAATGCCTGCTGCGACCGCGTTCTTGACGGGTTCGCCCAGTGCCGCAGGATCGGCGATCGAGACAACCAGGCCATCAGGCTTCGAGGCCGTGGCAGCGTCGATCATCTGGGCCATCTTCGCCATGTCGAAGGTTTCAGGTGCCAGGTACTCGGCCTTGACGCCCAGTGCCTTTGCCGCATCGTCCATGCCGTTCTTGACCACCGACCAGTAGGGGTCACCGCTTTGGCCGTGGGTGACGAAGACAACGCGGGTTTCGTCCGCCGCAGCCAATGTGGACGCGGCCGACAGGAGTGTGAGCCCGGCCACAAGGCCGAGAACCGGTTTCATGAATTTCTTAAGCGCGAACATGTTTCCTCCTGTTGCAAGTCTCTGCCGCCACCGTAGGGTGGCAGCAGACCAGCTGCCGCGTTTCACTTTTGCGCGGCAGCGCTGGTTCCGTTCCGGCGTTCCTGACGCCCGTCAATTCTCCACCGTGAAGCCCGCCTCCTTCGCCATGCGCGACAGGTTCTTGAAACCCATCGTCGCATAGGTCAGGGGATGCGCCTTCTTCGGATCTTGTTCGGCCTCGACCACCAGCCAACCGGCGTAATTGTTTTCCGCCAGCACCTTGAGGATGGAGGGATAGTCGATGAAACCGTCACCCGGCACCGTGAAGATGCCTTCCATGACGGCGCCCATGAAACTCATGTCCTCGCGCCGGGCCTTTTCCAGAATGGGTTTGCGTGCGTCCTTGCAGTGCACGTGCACCACGCGCCTCACATGCGTCTTGATCAACGCAAGCGGGTCGCCGCCGGAGAATGATGAGTGCCCCGTGTCATAGAGAAGTCCCACCGCTTCGCCTGTGTGTTTCATCAGCAGGCCCACTTCCGCATCAGTCTCCACAATTGTGCCCATGTGATGATGAAAAGCCATGCGCACGCCGAAATCCGCCATCCGTTCGGCAAGCTGGGTGAGCTTCCGCCCATAGGTGGGCCATTCTTCGGCCGAGAGCGCAGGTCGCTGCGAGATCGGGCCCCAGATGGCCCCGTGGCGGCCACGCGAGGTGTCGGCGTAGACAACAAGGCTTGATCCCATGTCCTTCAGGAGCTGAAGATGCGCGCCGATGGCCTCCATCTCCGACGCCACGTCCTTCTCGTCGCAGCGACCATCGTACCAGCCAGATATGACGGCCAACCCATGACGCGCCATAATGGGTCTGAGGACGCTCGATTGCCGGGGGAACTTGCCGCCAAGTTCAATGCCAGTGTAACCCGCCTGCCTGGTCTCGGAAAGACAAGTCTCAAGGGTGGTGTCACCACCCAATTCCGGCACGTCGTCGTTGGACCATGCGATGGGATTGGTGCCGATGCGAACGCTCACGACGCAGCTCCATGATGAATGGCTTGGGGTAGATGGGTGGCATGCCAGCGGGCGAGCCCGCAGAGGAGATCCATGTCGCGTGCGGCCTGTTCGGCAGTATTGCGAACGGGTGCGCCTTCGGTGATTGAATTGGCGAAGCCCTTGAGCTCCTCGACGAAGGCCCCGGCATAGCCGGTGCGGATGTCTTCGCAATGGAGACTATGGCCACTGCCCCGCCGGAGGGTGAGGCGCGTCGGCTGGTGATTGAGATAAGGGGAGGGGAATTCGAGTTCGAAGACGGCATCGTCAAAATAGAGCGTGATGCGCTCGCGGTAGTCGGGAAGTTTCGGCACTGCGAGATGCATCATGGTCCAGAGCGCCTGCCCGCCCAGGAGGCGCACGGCACCATGGCCACCAGCGCCCCCCGCATAGAGCTGGGCTCCCACAATCTGGCCTTCGGGTACGCCAAGCCTGTCGAGCAGGCCATGGACCGCATTCACATCATGAACGAGCGACGAGCAATAGGCACCGCAAAAGCCGCGATAGTCCACGCCGTCAAGCGGCACCTGCACGGCCCGCTCCACCTGTTCCCGCTGTTTTTCCTGCACGTCGTCGATGAGCGCCTGCGGCACATCTTCGCTGCGGCGCCAGTCTTGATGGTGGATGAAAGGCCATGAATCCGGGTCGTTCGCCTCGACGGAGACATGGCGGAGCGCTCCGGCATGTGATGGCAGCAACGCGAGCAAGGCTTCGTAACTTGGATCGAAACGCTTCATGTAGCCAACTTGCAGTACCCGCTTCCGGGCATCGCGGGAGGCGATCAGATCGGCAATATCCAAAGCGGAATAACACAGCGGCTTCTCGCACAAGACATGCAGGCCACGCTCGAAGGACGCCAGCACATGTTGCTTGTGCAGGGGGTCTGGTGAAGTGATGACAATGGCGTCGAGCGGTTGTTCCAGGAGCTTGTCGGCGGTATCGAAGGTGGCAAGACCATAGCGCTCTGCCATGAAATTCCGCGCCGCAGCCGAGGGATCACAGACGCCCTTGACCTCAAACCGGTCCTTCAGGCGCAGGAGATTGGGCACATGTTCGATCTGGGCGATTGTCCCAGCCCCGATCACCCCAATCCTGATCCGTCCCATCTCCGGCATCCTGACGCAAGCCTGTACGCCACTGGACAGTACCGCTAAAGTGGTTCCATGCAGAGAACCAAAACAATGAGAATATGAGGAACCACTATGACCGTCAGTTTTCCGGTCGACAATATCCTTCTGGACCGTCATTCGGGTCAAAACCTCCACAGGCAGCTCTATCGGCAGCTCCGTGACTTGATCGAACTCCGGATATTACCGGGCGGCACGGCGTTGCCTTCCACCCGTGCGCTCGCCAGGGATCTGAAGCTTGGCCGCAACACGGTCATCGCCGCCTACGAGCAACTGACACTTGAGGGTTTTCTCGAAATCGCACGTGGCACACGGCCACTGGTGGTCGGTCTCGGGGTCTCCATCGCGCCATCGCGGCAGCAGAGCCCGACCGGCGAAAGCACGCTTTCAGCGCGCGGGCGGATGATGAGCCAACAGCCCTTCCATCACGGGGGGCCCGGCATCACGGCCTTTCATCCCGGCCTTCCCGATGCCGACAACTTTCCCTTCAACACGTGGTCCAAGTTGTTGACGCGGCGCACCAAGCTCGCCCGCAGCGATCTCTTTGGTTCCTACTACATCACCGGTTACCCACCGTTGTGCGAGGCAATCGCCCGCTACCTTGCAGCCTCGCGCGGCGTTGTCTGCCGGCCGGACCAGATCATCATCACCAATGGCGCGCAATCAGCTTTCGATGTTTTGGCGCGCCTCCTGACCGACCCCGGCGATGCCGTGTGGATGGAGGAGCCGGGCTATTATGGAGCGCGGGCTGCTTTCCATTCCGCGGGTGCGAGCCTCCTCCCATTGCATGTCAGTGATGGGGGATGGAGGCTCGAACCGCCCGCAAGCAGGCCGCGGGTGATCTTCGTGACACCCTCATGCCATCATCCCCTTGGCATCACCATGAGCATGGAGCAGCGCTTCAGTCTCATTGGCCTGGCCGGGGAATGGAATGCCTGGATCATCGAGGACGACTACGACAGCGAGTACCGCTTCCAGGGGCAACCCATTCCCGCACTCCAGGGCAGTGCCGGCGATTCGCGGGTGGTCTTTGTCGGCACATTCGCCAAGATCCTGTTTCCCGCCATGCGGCTTGGCTATATGGTTGTGCCGATGGACCTGCGCGACCGCATGACGTCAGCGTTGAGTGCCACGGGCCAATTCGCACCACTCATCACCCAGGCCGCCCTTGCGGATTTCATCAATGAAGGCCACCTCACCCGGCATCTTCGGCGCATGCGCCGCATTTATGCGGAGCGTCGGCAATTCTTCACGGATCAGTTCGACCGCCACCTTGGCCGATGGATGAACCTCCACCGCTCCGATTCCGGGATACAGCTCGTGGGTTTGTTTCGGGCAGATGTGGATGACCGCCGCGTGGCCTCCGCAGCCTTGGCGCAAGGCATCAATGTCTCGCCCCTGTCGCTCCAGTACAGAACCCTTGCACCGCGGCCCGGCCTTCTCATGGGTTTTGCGGCTGCAGATGAACGCACGACGCGCCGGTCCATGCAACGTCTGGCGGCGATTCTTGCAAAATAGAACCGCGCGGAAAATTGTATGCGTTGGTGGGACCGGACGGTGGAGCGCGAACCACAGAAGTTGGCCTTTGGTGGTGAAATCGGCTGCAACATCGCCCGGCACCCGACCTTGGTTCCGTCGAGGATCACGATGTCCAAGGATGCAATGCCGAAGTCCGTGATGCGAATTGACAGTCTTGGGCCGGTTTCGAGACTTGGCAAGCAGCGGCAGGTGAAATCGTCTTCGCACCATTTGTCAACACGGCCTGGTCATCCGGTATGGACACGCCGCAAATGGACGGCCAAGTATCGGGCATGACGGACACGATTTCAAATACGACCTGCAAGGCTTTTGTCACCGCACTTCCCGATGCGGCTCTTGTTGTTGATCGTGAACAATTGATTGTCGCCGCCAATCAGGCTGCATGTGCTGTTCTGTCGGCACAGCCCGAAGGCCAACCCGTGGCGCTGTTCCTGCGCTCGCCGGATGTGTTGAGTGCCCTGTCGGATACCTTTTCGTCTCCGGGCCACAGACGGGTCGAACTGGTGGTGCGCGCCAAAATCCAGCGAACGCTCGATGTGCATTTGTCGCCGCTGGGAAAAGGTGAAAGAGGGGAGCTGGCGCTGGTTATTCTGCACGACCGGACACGAGAGGAGCAGATTGAACGCATGCGCTCCGACTTTGTGGCAAATGCCAGCCATGAATTGCGTACCCCACTGACGACACTGTCGGGCTTTATCGAGACGATGCAAGGAGCTGCAAGCAAGGACGAAAAGGCACGGACTGAGTTTTTGAAACTGATGAAGACCCAGGCCGAACGCATGTCGAGCCTGATCGATGACCTCTTGTCCCTCAGCCGCATTGAACTTGATGAACATGTCGTGCCGAGTGCCATCGTCGACCTGAAAGATGTTGTTTTGCAAACACAGAATTTGTTGCAGTCCCTTGTGCAGGAAACTGGCTGCAAAATCGAGTTTGACCTTGCCGCCAAAATGTTGGTGCGGGGGGATGCCAATCAACTGGCGCAAGTGGTCCACAATCTGATCGAGAACGCGATCAAGTATTCGGGCCGAGGCAAGTTGATTTCTGTTGTGGGAAAAGTGCTGGGCTCTACTGTTGTCTTGTCGATCCAGGACAATGGCCCCGGCATTGCCGCGCACCACATCCCACGTCTGACGGAACGATTCTATCGCGTGAATGTCCAAGACAGCCGCACACGCGGTGGAACGGGACTTGGATTGGCCATTTGCAAACACATCATCAACCGCCATCGTGGGAAGTTGGTGATCGAGTCAGAGGTTGGACGGGGAAGCGTATTCTCCATGCACATGCCTTCTTCCGATTAGCTCCCCAATTCATATAGTTAGACTGTCATAAATCTGTGATCCTGCCGTCGCACAACCGCAACATGACGGCCATAGACGCTCCCTCGTGAACTTCAAACAGGAGACAGACAGCCATGAAACGCATCCTTCTAACTGCAAGCCTATTGGCGCTTGTGGCAACGCCCGCATTGGCCGGCCGCGACCAGATCCGCATCGTCGGCTCTTCGACGGTTTACCCTTTCACCACGACAGTCGCCGAAGCCTTCGGCAAAGCCTCGGGCAAAACCCCCATCGTTGAATCAACGGGCACGGGAGGCGGCATGAAGCTGTTCTGCGCCGGTGTGGGTGAAGCGCACCCGGATTTCACCAACGCCTCGCGCCAGATCAAAAAGAGCGAATTTGAGGATTGCGCCAAGAACGGTGTCACCGACATTGTCGAAATCATGGTTGGCTTTGATGGCCTGACCCTCGCCCAATCAAAGGAAGCCAAGGAATTTGCGCTGACCAAGCAGCAGATTTTCGCAGCCCTCGCCAAGGAAATTCCGGACAAGGACGGCAAGTTGATCGCCAACCCGAACATGATGTGGTCTGACGTTGATTCTTCACTGCCGGCCATCAAGATCGAAGTCCTTGGTCCTCCGCCAACTTCCGGCACGCGTGACAGCTTTGCCGAACTCGTCCTCGAAAAGGGTGCCGAAAAGTATGAAAGCCTTGCGGCCCTGAAGAAGAGCGACGCCAAGGCCTTTGAAAAGGTGTGGAAGTCTGTTCGTGAAGATGGTGCCTATGTCGAAGCCGGCGAAAACGACAACCTCATTGTCCAGAAGTTGCAAGGCAACCCGAACGCGCTTGGCATTTTCGGTTTCTCTTTCCTCGAGGAAAACGCCAACGTGGTGAGGGGCCTGTCCGTTGAAGGCAAGGCACCAAGCTATGAAGCCGTTGCTGACGGTTCTTACAAGGTGGCCCGCCCACTCTTCATCTATGCCAAGAAGCAACATGTTGACGTGATTCCCGGCATGAAGGAATTCATTGCCGAATATGTTTCCGTGAAGGCACTTGGTGAAGACGGTTACCTCGGCGAAAAGGGCCTCGTGACCCTTCCGCCTGCCGAACTTGAACGGGTTCGTGCGGAAGCCGCCGAACTCAAGGTTCTGACGGCCGCTGGCCTGAAGTAGTCCTGGAGGCGGGGGAAAGATCCCGGATGTACGGACTTTCCCCTGCGCTGCATTTCAAACGGAATGGCGTGACGTGACCTTTTGGCCCCTGCTTGCAATCGCTGCTGCTGTTATCGCGGCCTATCTGTTCTCGTCACGGCGTGCGCTGGCCCTGCGTGTGAGTGGCAGGGGCTATTTCCATTCCCTTCCATCCTACCACGGGTTGCTGGCGGCCATCTCGGCGTTGATGGCCGGACTTGCCGCGTTCATTCTGCTCCGCCAGTTTGAAGCCTTTTCCGCCTTGGCGATTGCTGCCGTGGCGAGCGTCATTGCCATTGCGGCCGCGGCCCTGCCTGCAACTAAAATCAGTGCCGCCTTTCGCGCCAGACCTGTATTTGAAGCCATTGTCCTCGGTATCCTGATTGCCAGTTCGGTCGTGGCCATTCTGACAACGGTCGGCATCTTCGCTTCGGTTGTGTTTGAATCTCTCGTGTTCTTCCGCGAGATCAATGTTTTTTCGTTCCTATTTGGCTCGCATTGGGCGCCAACGGGTACGCCACCCGCCTTCGGCTTCATTCCACTGCTTGTTGGCACGTTCCTCATCACCTTCATTGCCATTCTTGTTGCCGCACCGCTCGGGCTATTTTCGGCGGTTTACATGGCGGAATACGCAACATCCAATGTGCGCAGCGTGGCAAAGCCATTGCTCGAAATGCTGGCGGGCATTCCCACCGTTGTTCTCGGCTTTTTTGCGGCCCTGACGGTCGCACCCCTGATCCGCAATTGGGGTGAATCAATTGGCCTGAGTGTCGCCTCGGAATCCGCTCTCGCTGCCGGACTCGTCATGGGCATGATGATCGTTCCACTTATCTCATCCTTGTCAGACGACATCATCAACGCCGTGCCGCAATCCCTGCGCGATGGTTCCTATGCCATGGGTGCAACCAAATCCGAAACCATCAAGCGCGTAGTTCTGCCAGCCGCACTTCCTGGCATCGTGTCTGCGATCATGCTGGCCATTTCGCGGGCCGTGGGTGAAACCATGATCGTTGTAATGGCGGCGGGCCTTGCCGCCAATCTCAGCCTTAACCCCCTGGACGCCGTCACCACAATCACCGTGCAGATCGCAACCCTGTTGGTGGGCGACCAGGAGTTTGACTCAGCCAAGACCCTGTCAGCCTTTGCGCTTGGCCTCGTGTTGTTCTTCTTCACTCTTGCCCTGAA
>JANPDD010000062.1:0-23981 GCA_031431295.1 Hyphomicrobiales bacterium
CCTACCTCTCCCACCATCGCCCTGTTTGATGGTAAGGATCGCGCCAGAAATTTGGGCATTCGACCAGATGCCTTTCGCGGGTGTAGCTCAATGGTAGAGCAGCAGCCTTCCAAGCTGAATACGAGGGTTCGATTCCCTTCACCCGCTCCATCCTTCGCCACTTGCGGCTTCGGGTGGCACTGGCGTCGTTGCCAAGATCACCCGTGGAAAAATCCGGATGATGTGATGAGGGGCTTCAACGAAAGTGTGGGCCTTCCTATTTCGCAACCGCCATCGCATTGGCTGGTGACACTGTTGTTTGAGCCAACAACTGGGACTGCAACTCCTCAATGTCGGCATTGAGTTTGGTCAGCGACGCCTTGACCGAGTTCATGACCTGGGCTGCCATGGTGGCATCCATCTCCGGCACTTGCTCCTGGGCATTGGCGGCAAAGGCTTTGATCTGCCCGTAGAGGTTTGAGGTCTTGAAGGAGAGATCCGGGGCCAAGATACCAATGCGCGCCACATGACTGTCGAACACAGGCGTCGCAAACCGGAAACTGACGCGCGGCTGAGTCTTCCGGCCTGCACCCAGGCGTGCCATTTCCTCGGCAATCGAAATCTGGGCCAGCAGCAGTTTCAGGGCCGAAGCAATGCTGGTTTGCAGGGCCGAGAGTTCTCCCAGAATGGCATTGTGAAATGACTCCCGCTCGTTCTTCCGTTGCCGCTCAGCCAGTTCCATGGACATTTTTTCGGTGTGGGCACGGCCTTCCTCCGCCACCTTGGCGATGCGGCGCTGGGAATAGATCACGCCGGAAAACCCGATGAGTGCTGCCAGAAAGGCGACCGTGGCGGCAACAAGGGTTTGATAGTCTTTGAGGGTTTCCATAAGACGAAGCTATCAAACCCGCCGGAAAGCACAAAGCCCTTTACGGGTGCGGCGGTGCGGTGCATGAAACATGGTATTTTCGTCATGGGCGAAGCATATTGGAAAACGATCTGGGACCGCTCACCGACCCGCTGTATCTCACGGCACTCGCCAGCCTTGGCACCCGTGTTTCGCCGCTGTTGAAGGTACCGTCTGTTAAAGACAGCATAGCCGTTCTGCCATTCGCCAATCTGAGTGGTGACCCGGCACAGGAATTTTTCGCTGACGGACTGACAGAGGACATCATTACCGACTTGTCGAATGTTCCGGGCTTTTTCGTGATCGCACGCAATTCCACGTTTGCATACAAGGGCAAGCCAACCGACGTGCGCCACATCGCCCGCGACCTTGGCGTGCGCTATGTACTTGAAGGCAGTACCCGGCGATCCGACAACAGGTTGCGCATCAATGTACAGTTGATTGATGCTTCGGATGGCGGCAACCATGTTTGGGCGGAACGGTTTGACCGCAACATCTCGGCTATCTTTGAAGTCCAGGACGAGGTAACGCGACACATTGTCGAGGCCATCTCCGGAAAACTCAAGACACTTCCGGCCACCGACCGTTACCGTCCGTCCAACCTTGAGGCATACGAGCTCTGCGTCAAATCGCGTGAACTGTTCGCGCAATCGAGCATGGCCAATCTCGAGGCGAAGGCGCGCCTTGAGAAAGCCATTGCCATTGATCCGGACTATGCGGAGGCGCACTGGCGGTTGGCCATCGTGCAGATGTTTGCGTGGATTTACTGGGGCGAGGCCGAAGACCCTTTGCGAAAAAATGCCTTGGCCACCGCGCAGAAGGCGGTCGATCTCGACGCCAATGACTCAAAGGCGCGCTGTGCCCTTGCCTATGTATTGCACCATGAGCGGCGTTTCGACGAGGCGCAGGCGCAATATGATGTCTCATTGCTCATGAACCCAAACGACTCTGATGCGCATGTGATGATTGCCGATTTCGTTTACATGACCGGCAAGCCGTCCGAGGCGCTCGTGTCCATCGCAACAGCGTTTCGCCTCAATCCCAGCCCGCCGGGTTGGTACTATTGGGTTCTGGGGTATCTGCAAATCGCCAATGGCATGTACAGCGAAGCGGTCATTACGTTGCGACGTGAAGAGACCTACAGGACGATTTCACGCCGGAACCTCGCGGCCGCATTGGTCCTGCTTGGCCGCATTGACGAAGCCAAGGAAGAAGCGGCCTACTTCCAGCAGGCGAACCCGCGTTGGCGGATCAGCACATGGGCATCAATAAACCGTGTTCCCAACCACCCCAGCGTGGAATTTTGGACAAATGCCTTCAGACTCGCCGGATTGCCGGAGTGAACATGACGAATTTTTCCGATATTTCCGCTGACCCGCTTTATCTCAAGGCGCTGGCCAGTCTTGGCACCAGCGTTCCGGCAAAACTTATGGCTGCTCCATCAAAGGGCAGCATAGCGGTTTTGCCTTTTGTCGATATGAGCGGTGAGGCGGGCCACGAACATTTCACCGATGGCCTGACCGAAGACATCATCACCGATCTTTCCAACGTACCGGGGTTCTTTGTCATCGCTCGTAACTCAGTTTTTGCTTACAAAGGCAAACCCACCGACGTGCGCCAAATCGCCCATGATCTTGGGGTTAAATATATTCTCGAAGGCAGCGCTCGAAGGGCAGGGCAACGCTTGCGCATCAATGTGCAGTTGATCGATGCAAGCGAAGGCGGCAACCACATTTGGGCGGAACGGTTTGATCGTGATCTTGCCGATATTTTCGCTGTTCAAGATGAGGTGACGCGGCGGATTGTTGAGGCGATTACCGGCAAGCTTACCTCAGGCCCTGTTGTCGAGCGCTATCGCCCTTCGAATCTTGAGGCCTATGATCTCTGCGTACGATCTCGAAACTTGTGGTTACAATCGAAGGACCTCAATCTCGAATGTCATTCCCTGCTCGAACGAGCAGTTGCAATTGACCCTCACTATGCCGAGGCCCACTGGCGCCTGGCGATGGCACAACTTTATCACGGGGCATTATGGAGTGGAGATCAAGAACCGCACCGCCGCAATGCGTTGATTTCGGCAAAGCGGTCGGAGGAGCTAGATTCAAATGATTCAAGTGCGCGCTGGGTTTTGGGCTATGTCTTGGCCCATGAAGGGCAGTTGGATGAGGCGAAGGCCGAGCTCGAAACGTCCTTGCGAATGAACCCGAGTGATGCCGATGCTTTCGTGATGATGGCCGACTTCAAATTCATGACCGGACAGGTAAAAGAGGCATTGGAATCCGTCGCAATGGCATTGCGTTTAAATCCCCACCCGCCAGGCTGGTATTATTGGTATTTGGGATTTGCGCAGGTTGCCAATGGCCAATATGACCTCGCGGTGGCGACCTTGCGACGGGAGGAAACCTACCGTACCGGTTCACGCCGCATTCTTGCAGCGGCTCTGGCGCTGTCAGGCAATATTGAAGAAGCAAAGGCGGAAGCGAAGTATTTTCTTGCATCCAACCCCGACTTCAGCATCGCCAGGTGGATAGCAAATCAGCAAGATGCGAACGGACAAAACCTACAGAGAATTATTGAAGGTTACCGCCTTGCCGGATTGCCGGAGTAGGGCGGCTTCCTGCGCAGCTGGTTGAACTCCTCGACGCAACGCGTCTTGCAGGTTGGGCGGCGCTGCAAGGTCATGCGTAGCCTGCTTTCGCCAGAAGCCGGAAGAACAGGCCTCCATCAACCGGTGAAGATTCCACGCCGCCGTTTTCGCGCATGAATGTCTCCGGATCCCTTGTTCGCTCTCCCTTCCCCTCGAGATAAGCCCCAAGACGACGGGAATCCGCGACGATGGCGAGACTGGACGGACGTCGCACCGAATCATACTGCTTCACAGCGTCCGCGACTGGCGCATCAGTCAGTGCCGCAGCGAGCGCTATCGAATCGTGGCCGGCTTTGATTGCACCACGCGCCACGTGCGGTCGCGCGACGTAGGCGGCGTCTCCCAAGAGGGCGACGCGTCCGAAAGCCATATTTGGTGACTCGAGGTCTCCGATAGGCTGGAAAAGTGGCTGTTCCGCTTTTTCAACTACCTCCGCCCATGCGTTGCACAACTTGGCCCTGGCGTCATGGCGGAGGGTGGCAATGAATTCCGGCCGGATCGCGAGGGGCGGGATGCCTTCCCGATGGAAGCGGCCAGCGGCATCCGTCTGCATGTCACGCAAACTCTCCTCGGAGTTAACAGGACGATACCAGACGAAGCTAAAGCGGCGCCGACCGGGAGTCACATCGTCGCCAACACCGGGCACGGGGTAACCGAGAATATGTTCGTCCGGAAGCAGCCCCCATGCGAAGCGGTGGAAAAACGCATCATGTGTGGGAGAGGAGAGATCCTTTTCCTCGACCATGCCCCGCCAGCCGACATACCGCGAATAAACCAACCTGACATTGGGCTGGAGTTGACGGCGAACGGTCGAACGAACGCCATCAGCGCCGATCAGAACTTCGCCGCGAAGCGTCTCCCCATTGGATAGTCTGGCGGTGACGCTGGCATCGTCCTGTTCGAATCCGTCGAGTGACACGCCACGCCGCATGCGATGCTCCGGGAACGCGTCACCCAGCAATGAATAGATGTGAGCCCATGACGTGCAGAACTGCGGCATCGCTATCTCGGCCGTGATGCTCCCGTCTGGTGCGAATGCGGCGCGGCTACCTATTGCCACTCCCACGGTCGCGTCGACATGGGCACCAGCGTGAAGAAGTCCTTCCAACATGGGAGGATGAACGCCGAGGCCGGCACCACGTCCTGCAAGCTTTCCGGCGGAACGCTCGATAACGGACACGTCCCAGCCGGAGCGAAGCAACATGTTGGCAGCAAACAGTCCGCCAAGTGATCCTCCAACTACAATGGCACGGCGCATGCGAACACCTCTGCTTCAAACGTGTGTGCGCCACAAAAGGCTGCGGAGCTGATTGGCGATTTGCTTCACCACATGGCTTTCGGCTGTGAAAAAAACGTGTCATTGAAACTTATCGCGCTTGCAAACCCCCTGCAACAGCGATGGTGAAACGGGAACTGGTTTGGCAACACTGGCACACTGCCGCGTTCGTTTTTACAGCTTCGGCACATGTGCCGGGGGTTTTCGATTTCAGCCTTGATCTTCCGCGAAACGGGGTGGAGCACGCTTGTCGTCCCTCTTGCCACGCAGCTGGTTGAACTCCTCGATGCTCATCAGGATGAGCCGGGGCTTGCCGCGCTGGGTGATGACGACGGGCGAGCGCAGTGCGTGGGCGATGATGTCGCCGGACTTGCGCGAAAGGTCACTGGTTGAATAGCGCACGGCAGCTCCACTTCAACAATGCTGTATTTGTTGTAATTGCTGTATGTCAAGCGAAAAATGATATCGCCTGTTGACGTTTCTGCCCCAAGCCATTAAGGGACCGCCATCTCAACACATCACTTCATGATTTGGCAGCGCCTTTGGGCGCCGCCGGGTCTTGCAGTAGGGGTATAGCTCAGTTGGTAGAGCGGCGGTCTCCAAAACCGCAGGTCGAGGGTTCGAGCCCTTCTGCCCCTGCCAGTCTAAGCCTTGGCGAGGCCTTGGATTCATCTGGGTGCGGCCCCATATGAGCAAGTCAATACCATGTAAGTAAAGGAAATTTTATGGCCAAAAGCAATCCGGTGGAGTTCCTGCAGGAAGTTCGCGAAGAGGGCAGGAAAATCACCTGGCCCAGCCGTCGCGAACTCGGCGTCTCAACTGTCATGGTCTTGATCATGGTGGTGGTGGCCTCACTTTTCTTCCTCGGCGTTGACGCGATTCTCAAATGGGTCGTGGACGGCGTTCTTTTCGGATTCGGTCGCTAAGAAAGGCCCTGCAGATTCATGGCGAAGCGCTGGTACATCGTCCACACCTATTCGAACTTCGAAAAAAAGGTGATGGAAGACATCAAGAAGCAGGTTATCCAGAAAAAGCTGGATGAGTTGTTTGAACAGGTCATTGTTCCGACTGAGGAAGTGGTCGAAATCCGCCGCGGCCGCAAGTTCAAGACCGAGCGGCGCTTCTTCCCCGGCTATGTGCTGGTGAAGGTCGACCTCACCGACGAGGCCTTCCACCTCATCAAGAACACACCAAAGGTGACGGGCTTCCTGGGCTCCGGCCTGAAGCCAGTGCCCATCTCGGATACCGAAGCCAACCGCATTCTGAACCAGGTGGCCGAGGGTGTGGACAAGCCCAAGACCACGATCCATTTCGAAATCGGCGAGCAGGTGCGGGTGGCCGATGGTCCTTTTGCCTCCTTCAACGGACAGGTTGAAGAGGTCGATGAAGAACGGTCACGGCTGAAAGTTGCCGTGTCCATTTTCGGCCGACCAACGCCGGTTGAACTCGAATATACACAAGTCGAGAAAATGAAGTAGTGCCTGCTCCTCGCCCGAAAGGGAGAGGGGTCCTTTAACCCGTGGGAGGCCTTACCAGCCGCACCACTAACCTTTGAAGAAGGGATATAGAAATGGCGAAAAAAGTCGTCGGCTATGTCAAGCTGCAGGTTCCTGCAGGACAAGCCAATCCATCGCCGCCCATCGGACCAGCCTTGGGCCAGCGCGGTTTGAACATCATGGAATTCTGCAAGGCCTTCAATGCCGCCACGCAGAAAATGGAACCGGGTTCGCCCGTTCCCGTGGTGATCACCGCATATCAGGACAAGTCTTTCACCTTTGAGATGAAGGCCCCGCCGGCCTCGTTCTTCCTGAAGAAGGCTGCCAAGATCACCGCCGGTTCCAAGGAACCGGGCAAGAACATCGTGGGCTCGGTGACGATGGACCAGTGCCGCGAAATCGCAGCGCAGAAGATCCAGGGCATGAACGCCCGCGAGATCGAAGCAGCAGCGCGGGAAATCGCCGGTTCCGCCCGATCCATGGGCCTTTCGGTTGAGGGAGCATAAGACAATGACAAAACTCCCCAAGCGCATGCAGAAAAGCCACGCTGGCGTTGAAGCCGGCAAGGCCTATGCCCTCGATGACGCGGTGAAGCTGGTGAAAGACCGCGCCATCGCCAAGTTCGACGAAACCATCGAAGTGTCGATGAACCTCGGTGTTGATCCGCGCCACGCAGACCAAATGGTTCGTGGTGTGTGCAACCTGCCGAATGGCTCAGGCCGCAAAGTCCGCGTTGCGGTGTTCGCCAAGGGTCCGAAGGCCGAGGAAGCGATGAAGGCCGGTGCCGATATTGTGGGCGCTGAAGACCTCTTCGAGATCGTCAACAAGGGTACCATTGATTTTGACCGCTGCATCGCCACACCGGACATGATGGGCCTCGTCGGACGCCTTGGTAAGGTTCTCGGCCCCCGCAACATGATGCCAAACCCCAAGGTTGGCACGGTGACGATGGATGTGACCGCCGCAGTGAAAGCCGCCAAGGGTGGCGCTGTCGAGTTCCGCGTTGAAAAGGCCGGTATTGTCCAGGCCGGCATCGGCAAGGCCTCGTTCTCGGTTGAGCAGATTGCCCAGAACGTGCGCGCTTTCATCGACGCCGTGAACAAGGCAAAGCCGGCAGGTGCCAAGGGCACATATGTGAAGAAGATTTCGATCTCGTCCACCATGGGACCCGGCGTCAAGATCGACGCCGGAGCACCGGGTTCTGCGTGATCACTTGAGGAATTCCGTGGCGCGGGGCTTGCCCCCGCGCTGCGGGCCAAAGGTGGCAACACCTGAGGAAACCCTGTCCGAGATTGCCGGTGTGAGGCCACGCGCTTCGCTTAAAACACCAGCCTGCATGAGATGGGAGTCGAAACGGAATGGAACCCACGAAAGTGGATCAGTCGGTTTGGACCTCACACACCCCGCAAGACGCGCGGGCGACAGGTTATCACCGTTGCGGAATGAAAATTCCGTGACAGGTCCAACCGGTGAAGCGGCGACGCTTCACCAATTCGGAGAGAGCACGTGGAAAGAGCTGCAAAAAAAGAGCTCGTCGCAACGTTCAACACCGTGGCCAAAACCACGGGCGTGATTGTTGTGGCCCACAACAAGGGACTGACTGTGAACCAGGTCAATGACCTGCGCAGCAAGATGTCCAAGGCGGGGGCGACCGTAAAGGTCGTCAAGAACCGCCTCGCAATGCGCGCTCTTGAAGGCACCGACGCAGCAGGGATCGCCAAGCTGTTCACAGGCCCCACCATGGTGGCCTATGGACCAGACCCGGTCTCGGCCCCGAAGGTGGCTGCCGACTTCGCCAAGGCCAACGAGAAGTTCGTTGTGCTGGGTGGCGCACTTGGCAAGACCACACTCGATGCCGCTGGCGTCAAGGCACTCGCGGAACTCCCCTCGCTGGATCAGCTGAGGGGCAAGATCATCGGGCTCATCCAGGCTCCTGCGACGAAGATCGCCGGTATTCTGGCTGCACCCGCCGGCCAATTGGCCCGCGTGTTCAATGCCTATGCCTCCAAGGACAAGGCCGCATAAAGCGCTTGTTGAATTGAACCATACCTAACAACCGACTGAAAACAGAGAGTATTGAAAATGGCCGATCTTGCCAAAGTTGTTGAAGACCTTTCGAAGCTGACCGTCCTTGAAGCGGCAGAGCTTTCGAAGATGCTTGAAGAAAAGTGGGGCGTTTCCGCCGCCGCTCCGGTGGCCGCCGCCGCCGCTGCCGGCCCGGCTGCCGCCGCCGTTGAAGAAAAGACCGAGTTCACTGTGATGCTGACCGCCGCTGGCGAAAAGAAGATCGAAGTGATCAAGGAAGTCCGCGCCATCACCGGCCTCGGACTCAAGGAAGCCAAGGACCTCGTTGAGGGTGCTCCGAAGGCCGTGAAGGAAGGCGTCAACAAGAAGGACGCTGAAGACCTGAAGAAGAAGCTCGAGGCCGCAGGTGCCAAGGTTGAGTTGAAGTAACGCGATGGGCTGGGGCAGGGGGATTCCCCCCTGTCCCGTCTTTCCGGCACAAGCCGGAACCATGGCCTGGGTCCCGGCTTTTACCGGGACGACGAATGCAGTGTTTGAACGGTTTGTTTGAAATTCCGGTGTCGGGTTTTCGAGCAAGCCGTTTGGTTCGTCTCAGGGCGGGCCGAAAGAAAAATTGAGCGACATTCGAACTGAAGTGCAGGAAAAACAGATGGCCGATATCCGTACCGTTGCAAGCCGCAAGCGCATCCGCAAAGTGTTTGGCAAGGGCATTGAAGTTGCCGAAATGCCAAACCTGATTGAAGTGCAGCGCGAGTCCTATGACCAGTTCCTGCAAGTCAAGGAACCGGCAAGCGGACGCGTGGCGGAAGGCTTGCAGGCGGTTTTCAAATCGGTGTTTCCGATCACCGATTTTGCCGGACAGGCGGTTCTGGAATTCGTGCGCTATGAGTTTGAGGCGCCAAAGTTCGATGTGGATGAATGCCAGCAGCGTGGCATGACGTTTGCGGCACCGCTCAAGGTGACGCTGCGCCTGATCGTGTTTGAAATCGATCCGGACACGCAGGCGAAGTCCGTCAAGGACATCAAGGAACAGGACGTTTACATGGGCGATATTCCGCTCATGACAAAGAATGGCACCTTCGTGGTGAATGGCACGGAGCGCGTCATCGTCTCGCAGATGCACCGTTCACCCGGTGTTTTCTTCGACAATGACAAGGGCAAGAGCCATTCATCGGGCAAGATCCTGTTTGCCGCGCGCGTCATTCCCTATCGCGGTTCGTGGCTTGATTTCGAGTTCGACGCCAAGGACATCATCCACGCCCGCATTGACCGCCGCCGCAAGCTGCCGGTGACGACACTGCTTTACGCGCTTCGCATGCAGGCGGAGGAAATCCTGCACACCTTCTACAAGTCCGTGCCGCACACGATGACCAAGGAAGGCTGGAAGGTTCCCTTCAATCCCGACCGCTACAAGGGCATCAAGCCCACTGTTGACCTCATTGACGCCAAGACTGGCCAGGTTGTGGTCGAGGCCGGCAAGAAAATCACGCCACGTCTTGCCCGCAAGATCGCCGATGATGGCACGAAGGAATTGCTGCTGCGCGATGAAGACCTGCATGGCCAGTATCTGGCTGATGAACTGGTCAACGCGCAGACCGGTGAAATCTATGGCGAGGCTGGTGAAGAGCTGACCGAAAAGTCGCTTGTTGCGCTGAAGGACCACGGCTTCAAAACTCTGAACCTGCTCGACATCGACCACATCAATACGGGCGCCTACATGCGCAACACGCTGAAGGCCGACAAGGTTGAAAGCTACGAACAGGCTCTCGTCGAAGTCTATCGTGTCATGCGCCCCGGCGAGCCGCCAACGCGGGAAGGCGCTGAAGCGCTGTTCAACGGGTTGTTCTTCGACCAGGAACGCTATGATCTTTCCGCCGTTGGCCGCGTGAAGATGAACATGCGCCTTGAGCTTGACGTGGATGACACGATCCGCGTGCTGCGCAAGGAGGACATTCTGGAAGTCATCAAGGTGCTGCACAACCTGCGTGACTCGAAGGGTGACATTGACGACATTGACCATCTCGGCAATCGCCGTGTGCGTTCCGTTGGCGAATTGATGGAGTACCAGTATCGCCTGGGTCTGGTGCGCATGGAGCGCGCCATCAAGGAACGCCTGTCGTCGGTTGATATCGACACGGTGATGCCGCATGACCTGATCAATGCCAAGCCTGCGGCCGCCGCGGTGCGCGAGTTCTTTGGATCCTCGCAGCTCTCGCAGTTCATGGACCAGACCAACCCGTTGTCCGAGATCACCCACAAGCGCCGCCTTTCGGCCCTTGGCCCCGGCGGGTTGACGCGCGAGCGCGCAGGCTTTGAGGTGCGCGACGTGCACACCACGCATTACGGTCGCATCTGCCCCATTGAAACCCCGGAAGGTCCGAACATCGGCCTCATCAACTCGCTGGCGACCTATGCCCGCGTGAACAAGTATGGCTTTATCGAAACGCCCTACCGCAAGGTGGTGAACGGCAAGGTCACCAATGATGTGAAGTATCTCTCGGCCATCGAAGAGTCGAAGTACTACATCGGCCAGGCCAATGTGACGCTCACCAAGGACGGCAGGTTTGCCGAGGATCTGGTGATCGTGCGCCACCATGGTGACGTGCTGCAGTGGCCTGCCGGCAAGGTTGACTTCATCGACGTGTCACCCAAGCAGATGGTGTCGGTTGCCGCCGCCTTGATCCCATTCCTTGAAAATGACGACGCCAACCGCGCCCTCATGGGCTCCAACATGCAGCGGCAGGCCGTGCCACTGGTGCGTTCGTCGGCGCCACTTGTGGGCACGGGCATGGAAGCTGTCGTGGCCCGGGATTCCGGTGCCGCCATCACGGCGCGCCGGTCCGGCATCGTCGACCAGGTGGACGCCAAGCGCATCGTCATTCGCGCCACGGAAGAAACCGATCCGACAAAGCCCGGCGTTGACATTTATACCCTGGCGAAATTCCAGCGTTCCAACCAGTCAACCTGCATCAACCAGCGACCGCTGGTGCGCGTGGGTGACGTGATCGGCATGAGCGACATCATCGCCGATGGTCCGTCCACGGAGCTTGGCGATCTGGCACTGGGCCAGAACGTGCTGGTCGCGTTCATGCCCTGGAATGGCTACAACTTCGAAGACTCCATTTTGCTGTCCGAGCGCATCGTGAAGGATGACGTGTTCACCTCCATCCACATCGAGGAATTCGACGTGATGGCGCGTGACACGAAACTGGGCCCTGAGGAAATCACCCGCGACATTCCCAATGTCGGTGAAGAATCGCTCCGCAACCTTGATGAAGCGGGCATTGTCTACATCGGCGCCGAGGTGAAGCCCGGTGACATTCTGGTGGGCAAGATCACGCCCAAGGGTGAAAGCCCAATGACGCCGGAAGAAAAGCTTCTGCGCGCCATCTTCGGTGAAAAGGCTTCTGACGTGCGTGACACGTCCCTTCGGTTGCCACCCGGCGTGTCGGGCACCATTGTGGAAGTGCGCGTCTTCAACCGCCACGGCGTTGACAAGGACGAACGCGCCCAGGCCATCGAACGCGAGGAAATCGAACGCCTGGCCAAGGACCGGGACGACGAGATGACCATTCTCGACCGCAACTCCTATGGCCGCTTGAAGAATTTTCTTGCGGGCAAGACTGCGACCTCCGGCCCCAAGGGCCACAAGCTCGACGGCAAGATCAGCAATGCGCAACTTGACGACATTCCGCGTTCGCAGTGGTGGAACATTGCGCTGGGCAACGACAAGTCCATGGCCGAGCTCGAAGCCATGAAGGTGCAGTATGACGATTCCAAGAAGCGCCTTGAAACACGCTTCATGGACAAGGTTGAAAAGTTGCAGCGCGGTGATGAACTGCCGCCGGGCGTCATGAAGATGGTCAAGGTCTTTGTCGCGGTGAAGCGCAAGATCCAGCCCGGCGACAAGATGGCCGGACGCCATGGCAACAAGGGTGTCGTTTCACGCATCGTGCCGCAGGAAGACATGCCGTACCTTGAGGATGGCACACCGGTTGACATTGTGCTCAATCCGCTGGGTGTTCCTTCGCGCATGAATGTCGGCCAGATTCTGGAGACACATCTGGGTTGGGCCTGTGCGGGCATGGGCAAGAAAATCGGCAAGTTGATTGACGTTTACCGTGAGACCCAAAAGTCGAAGCCGGTGCGCGATGGCTTGCACGACATCTATGGCAAGAACGCCGAGCTCGATGCACTCGATGACAACCAGATCGTCGAGTACGCCGAAGGCCTGCGCAAGGGTGTTCCCATCGCGACGCCAGTGTTTGACGGTGCACGCGAAGAAGACATTGCGCGCATGCTGACGGATGCCGGCCTCAATACCTCCGGCCAGATCACGCTTTACGACGGCAAGACCGGCGAGAAGTTTGATCGTCCGGTCACAGTCGGCTACATCTACATGCTGAAGCTGCAACATTTGGTGGACGACAAGATCCACGCCCGTTCCATCGGTCCCTACTCGCTCGTCACACAGCAGCCGCTGGGTGGCAAGGCGCAGTTTGGCGGGCAGCGCTTTGGTGAAATGGAAGTCTGGGCGCTTGAGGCCTATGGCACGGCTTACACGCTGCAGGAAATGCTCACCGTGAAATCGGATGACGTTGCAGGCCGCACGAAGGTCTACGAGGCCATCGTGCGCGGCGACGACAACTTTGAAACGGGCATTCCGGAAAGCTTCAACGTGCTGGTGAAGGAAATGCGTTCGTTGGGTCTCAATGTGGAACTGCAGAACAGTCAACCCGCCATTGCCGGCCCCCCACCGGCGCGGGCCGCCGAATAGCAACTTCTCTTAAACTTCCAGTCAGAAATTCAGGTTAGCGGCGGCCATTCCGCCAAAAAGGAGAACGGGACACCATGAACCAAGAGGTCATGAACGTCTTCAGCCCGGCAACGCCGGTCCAGGCCTTCGATCAAATCCGGATCTCGATCGCGAGCCCGGAAAAAATCCTGTCGTGGTCTTTCGGCGAAATCAAAAAACCGGAGACCATCAACTACCGCACCTTCAAGCCGGAACGTGACGGCTTGTTCTGCGCGCGCATTTTCGGACCTGTGAAGGACTATGAATGCCTGTGCGGCAAGTACAAGCGCATGAAATACAAGGGCATCATCTGCGAAAAGTGCGGCGTTGAAGTCACACTTTCGAAGGTACGGCGCGAGCGCATGGGCCATATCGAATTGGCGGCACCCGTGGCGCACATCTGGTTCCTGAAGTCGGTGCCGAGCCGCATTGCCACGCTGCTCGACATGACGCTGAAGGATGTCGAGCGCATCCTCTATTTCGAGAACTACATTGTCATTGAACCAGGTCTCACGCCCATCAAGCAGAAACAGCTTCTGAGCGAGACTGATTATCTCAAAGCCCAGGAAGACTATGGCGAGGACAGCTTCACGGCTGCCATCGGCGCCGAAGCGGTCCGCGACATGTTGATGGCCATGAACCTTGAGCAGTTGAAGGAGCAACTCCGTGAAGACCTGCGGGTTGCGACGGGCGAGTTGAAGCCCAAGAAGATTGCCAAGCGCCTGAAGCTCGTCGAACACTTCCTTGAATCGGGCAACCGCCCGGAGTGGATGATCCTGACGGTGGTTCCGGTCATTCCCCCGGAACTGCGTCCTTTGGTCCCCCTGGACGGGGGGCGCTTCGCGACAAGCGACCTCAACGATCTTTACCGCCGCGTCATCAACCGCAACAACCGTTTGAAGCGCCTGATGGAACTGAAGGCTCCCGACATCATCGTGCGCAATGAAAAGCGCATGTTGCAGGAATCGGTTGACGCGCTGTTTGACAACGGCCGCCGCGGCCGCGTCATCACCGGCGCCAACAAGCGTCCGCTGAAGTCGCTCTCGGACATGCTCAAGGGCAAGCAGGGCCGCTTCCGCCAGAACCTGCTGGGCAAGCGCGTGGACTATTCCGGCCGTTCGGTGATCGTCGTCGGTCCTGAAATGAAGCTGCATCAGTGTGGCCTGCCGAAGAAGATGGCACTCGAGCTCTTCAAGCCCTTCATCTATTCGCGTCTGGAGGCCAAGGGGCTTTCGACAACGGTGAAGCAAGCCAAGAAACTTGTGGAAAAGGAAAAGCCGGAAGTGTGGGATATCCTCGACGAGGTGATCCGCGAACATCCGGTCATGCTGAACCGTGCACCGACGCTGCACCGCCTCGGCATCCAGGCGTTCGAGCCCGTGTTGATTGAAGGCAAGGCAATCCAGCTTCATCCGCTGGTCTGCACCGCGTTCAACGCCGACTTCGACGGTGACCAGATGGCTGTTCACGTGCCGTTGTCGCTGGAAGCGCAACTCGAAGCGCGTGTGCTGATGATGGCAACCAACAACGTGCTGCACCCGGCCAACGGGCAGCCGATCATCGTTCCGTCACAGGATATCGTGCTCGGGCTTTACTATCTCTCGATCATGCAGAATGGCGAGCCGGGCGAGGGCAAGGTTTTTGCATCGCTGTCCGAAGTCGAGCATGCGCTGTCCGCCGGCGTTGTAACGCTGCACGCCAAGATCAAGGCGCGGGTGAAGGACACGGCCGCCGATGGCAAGGTCAGGAACCGCATTGTCGAGACTACGCCGGGACGGCTGCGCATCGGCGAACTTCTGCCGCTGTCGATGAATATCACCTATGATCTCTGCAACAAGTTGATGACCAAGCGCGACATCTCCAAGATGATTGACGCCGTTTATCGCCACTGCGGCCAGAAGGAAGCGGTGATCTTTGCCGATCGCATCATGGCGCTGGGCTTCTACAACGCCTTCAAGGCCGGTATTTCCTTCGGCAAGGATGACATGGTGATCCCCAAGTCAAAGGACAGGCTTGTTTCGCAGACGCGCGAATTGGCCAAGGAGTTCGAGCAGCAGTACATCGACGGCCTGATCACCCAGGGCGAGAAGTACAACAAGGTTGTGGATGCCTGGGCCAAGTGCACCGACAAGGTCGCCGAAGAAATGATGGGCGAAATTTCCTCAGTGAAGATTGATGCCGTCACTGGCCGCGAGATGCCGATCAACTCCATCTACATGATGAGCCATTCGGGTGCCCGTGGTTCGCCGGCCCAGATGAAGCAGCTTGCCGGCATGCGCGGCCTCATGGCCAAGCCGTCGGGCGAGATCATCGAAACGCCAATCATTTCCAACTTCAAGGAAGGCTTGTCGGTTCTCGAATACTTCAACTCCACCCATGGCGCCCGCAAGGGCCTTGCCGATACGGCATTGAAGACAGCCAACTCCGGCTATCTGACGCGCCGTCTGGTTGACGTGGCACAGGATGCCATCATCTCGGAAGAGGATTGCGGGTCGCAGTCCTACATCACCACGCGGCCGATCATCGATGCCGGTGAAGTCATCGTTTCGTTGGGCACCCGCATTCTGGGCCGCACAACGGCACAGGACATCACTGACCCGTCATCGGGTGAGCTGATCCTGGCTTCCAGCAATGAAATCCTTGAGCCTCACGTTGAACTGATCGAGAAGGCTGGCATCACCGAAGTGCGCATCCGCTCGGTGCTCACCTGCCAGACCAAGTTTGGCGTGTGCGCAACCTGCTATGGCCGCGATCTGGCACGTGGCACGCCGGTCAACATGGGGGAAGCGGTCGGCGTCATTGCCGCGCAGTCCATCGGTGAACCGGGTACGCAGCTCACCATGCGCACCTTCCACATCGGAGGTGCGGCACAGGTGCTTGACGATTCCTATGTCGAAGCCAACGTGGAAGGCACAATCGACATCAAAAACCGTGCCGTGGCCAAGGACTCCACTGGCCGCCTCGTGGTCATGGGCCGCAACGTGGCGTTGATCATCAGGGATGCCAAGGGCAACGAGCGCGCCACCCACAAGGTCGGCTATGGCGCGCGGCTGTTCGTTGATCAGGGGGACTCGGTAAAGCGTGGGCTTCGCATCGCGGAATGGGATGCCTATACGCGCCCCGCACTCACGGAAGTTGACGGCATCGTGGGTTTCGAGGACGTTGTTGACGGTGTTTCCGTGAACGAGGTGCAGGACGAAGCCACCGGCATCACCAACCGCGTGATCATTGACTGGCGCTCCAACCAGCGTGGTTCTTCGCTCAAGCCTGCCATCGTCATCAAGGACGAGAAGGGCGAGATCAAGAAGCTGCCACGCGGCGGCGAAGCCCGCTATCTCCTCTCGGTTGATGCCATTCTCTCGGTTGACCCCGACTCGAAAGTGGGTGCAGGAGACGTGCTTGCCCGCAACCCGCTGGAGAGCGCGAAGACCCGCGACATCACCGGCGGTCTGCCGCGTGTGGCCGAGTTGTTCGAGGCGCGCCGGCCCAAGGATGCCGCAGTGATTGCGGAAATCTCCGGCCGCATCGAGTTTGGCCGCGACTACAAGAACAAGCGCCGCATCCGCATTGTACCGCAGGAGGAGGGTGGCGATCCGGTCGAATACCTGATCCCCAAGGGCAAGCATTTGCCGGTGCAGGAAGGCGACTTCATCGAGAAGGGCGAGTACATCATGGACGGCAACCCGGCGCCGCATGATATTCTGGCGATCAAGGGCGTCGAGGAGCTGGCCTCCTATCTCGTCAATGAAATCCAGGAAGTCTATCGCTTGCAGGGCGTGTCCATCAACGACAAGCACATCGAGGTGATCGTTCGCCAGATGCTGCAGAAGGTCGAGATCACCGACGTGGGCGAGTCGACCCTGCTGGTTGGCGAGCAATTGGACCGTGAGGAAATGGAACGCGAGAATGTGAAGCTCGTGGCCCAGGGGCTGAAGCCCGCAAGCGGCCAGCCGGTTCTCCTTGGCATCACCAAGGCCTCCCTGCAAACACGCTCGTTCATCTCGGCGGCGTCGTTCCAGGAAACCACGCGCGTTCTCACCGATGCGGCAACGCAAGGCAAGATCGACACGCTGGACGGCCTCAAGGAGAATGTCATCGTCGGTCGCCTCATTCCGGCGGGCACGGGCGGCATGCTCTCAAGGCTCCGCCAGATCGCCGACAAGCGCGACCAGCTGATCCTCGACGAACAAGCCAAGACGCAGCTGCCACCGGTGGCGGCGGAGTAGGGTTTTCCAGATCACCACTTCAAGAGGCCCGGAGCGATCCGGGCCTTTTCCATTTCAGAGATCGCCCAGCGCCTTTGCACCCGAGAGCAAGGCGAGCCCTGCGAGGATGATGAGGATGCGCATGCGGAAGCGTTCCGGATCGGCACCCTTGAAGCTGCGCGCACCGACCCAGACACCGGCGAAGAGGGCGGGAAGGAACGTGGTGGCGCGCACCAGTGCTTCTGTTGTGAGAAGGCCATAGGCACTTTGATTGGCGAGCCCGACAATGTCAGTGAACAGGAAGAAGGCGATCAGCGAAGCGCGGCCCGCCATGTGGCCCGCAGGTGAAGCAAAATAGAACAGGACAACAGGCGGCCCACCAATGCCGAAGGCGCCATTGGCAAGGCCGGAGGCGGCACCTGCAGCAGTGGAGGCCACCGGCCCTGGCATGGTTTTCAACGCGAACCCGCGGCTCATCAACAGAACAGCCGCCAGCACGAACAGGCTCATGGCGACCTGCATGGGAGGTGCTGGAACGCTGGCCAGCGCCCAAACGCCCAGCGGCGTGGCGACCAGGCAGCCAATGGCGAGTGGCACAAGGGAGCGCCAGTGAATATCGCGCCAGATTGACGGCAGGAGGTGCAGGCTTGCCGCAATCTCCAGCATGAAGACCGAAGGTACGATTTCCGCGGGCGAATACGCCAATGACAGTGCGGTGATCGCCAGCAGGGAAAGCCCGAAGCCGGAATAGCCGCGCACGATGGCGGCAAGGAAGATCACGGTTATGGCATAGGCGAGAGGCAAGTTGGCCATGCGGCAATGATAACCGCACGGCCACCAACCTCAAGAGCCAGTTGCCTGGGTTCAGTGCACCATGCTGAGGGCGTGGGAGCGGTCAGGCTCAATGAGGCCGATCATGGCGCCGGTGGCATCTGTCACCACCGCCAGTTTGCCGACACCTGGCACAGCAACGGGCGCACGCATGATTTCACCTCCTGAGCTTGCTGTCTGCTCCCCTGCCTTGGCAATGTCGTCAACCGACAGATAGGTCATCCAATGGGAAGGGATGCCGTCATAGTCCGGCGCGGTCAGTTCGAAGACACCACCCACCGGCCTGCCGTCCTTGCGCGCAATCCAATAAACCGAGCCGTCGGGCAGACTCGTCAACTCGAAATCCCAGCCCAAGGTGCGGCCGTAAAATGCCAGTGCGGCTTCGGGTTCCCAGGTATTCAATTCGTGCCACCAGTGGCGTTGCGGCATGGTCATACTTCGTTCTCCCTCGCTTAAACGATGTGCATGTCGCCGTGTGGGGGAAGGTGTCTGCAGGATGGGGCCGCAGCAGGGCTGGAATGTGGCATTCGCCCGCCGTCGTCCGCCACAATTTGCAGACGTTAAACTTCACTTAACAAGGCATGATCTAAGCTGGGGCATAGTCAGTATGCGCGAGGATTGGTTGGACCATGTCCCAAAGTGAAATTGATCTTGAGCAAATCCAACGGCGGCTGGGCTCGCACAACGGATCGCTTTTCGGTGCAGAAAAAAATTCTGAAGAGACGGATGATTATTCCTTCATCAGCATCAATAGTGAAAAGCCCGAACCGACCCTGAGCTTCAGCTTTGTGGCAACAGTGCTGGTGCTGTTCCTGGGCGTTGGCTCCGGCACGTATTTCTTCATGGAGGGTGGCATTCGCCTGCCTGAGTTCCGGCTTCCGTGGAGCGGACAGGGCGAAGACGGTTCCTACCTTTCAAGTGTTGAAGGCCAATGCATCAAAGGCTGGCGCAAGGGTGCGTCCAACGTGGACCAGATGCACTGCTTTCTCTCAACCTCGATCAGCAGACTGTGCGAGCCGGAGGAGCGCCAGGCGCTGGTGGCAACCATTCAGAGGTTCCAGCAAGATTCTTTGGGTGGCGATCTGCAACTGGCGTCAAAGGTGGAGACCGTCAATGCCAGCAGCACAAACGGTGGCGGCATGAGTGCCTCTGGCAATAACAGTGGCGAAGCCTTGGATGCAAAACCTGACTACCAGTTGGCATTTGATGTGACGGCACTCGCTGCCAGGGGCTATATCAACGTCCAGGACTTTGGCCCCGATCAGCCCCAGTGGGTCCGCCGTGGCTTTGGTGAAGTCAGGGCTGTCTCGTCGCGTTGTCCCCAGTCTGGTTGATGGCGCCCGCTCGCGCCAGGGTGAACGGTGCCATGCAGCAACCTGTGTTCAATTGACCGCAGGTCGCTGTAGCATATTGAATCCGGAGCATCCTTCACTTCGCAAATGATTCCATTTGCTCGTCCGATGCTCTGGCAGCTTTTGCTCCAATTGCCGTCGTGTTCGTCCGTTGCTTCAGCGGGTGGAGTACGAACCAGGTGAACCGTTGATTCTGCAGTGCAGCATTTGCCGATTGCTGCATGCACGTGGCGAAGGCGGGCAAATAAGGCCCTTAATTGGGGCGTATCGGGCTGTTCTGGCTGGCAAATCAAAGGGGTTGACGACCGCGCGGCCAATCAGTAGAAGCGCGCCAACTTCCGAGACTGCAGGCCGTCGGGACTTTGCGTCCACGAAACGCTGACGCGGAAGGAAAGAAAGACATTCAAGGTCAAGCCCTCCAAACCAGGCCGGTTTGCAGGGCCTCTGGTTTTGAGCACTGGAAGGATCCGGACCGGACCATCCATGTGCTTTTTGTCGTGTTTGAAACCCGGTTCGGAGCAACGGACGAGCAATCGGCAACGATTGCGAAGCGGAAGTTGCTCAAAACAGATTTTGCCAAGGTAGAGACAAGGCCTGATGCCGACGATCAACCAGTTGCTGCGCAAAGCCCGCACCAAGCCGACGTACCGCAATACGGTTCCGGCCATGGAGGCTTGCCCCCAAAAGCGTGGTGTTTGCACCCGCGTTTACACAACCACGCCGAAGAAGCCGAACTCGGCGCTGCGCAAGGTTGCCAAGGTGCGCCTGACCAACGGCTTTGAAGTGGTGAGCTATATTCCCGGTGAAGGCCACAATCTTCAGGAACACTCCGTGGTCATGATCCGTGGCGGCCGCGTCAAGGATCTTCCCGGTGTCCGCTATCACATCATCCGCGGTGTCCTCGATACGCAGGGCCTGCCCAAACGCCGCCAGCGCCGTTCGAAATACGGCGCCAAGCGTCCGAAATAAGGGAGGCAAGAGATGTCACGCCGCCATCGCGCTGAAAAGCGCATCATCAACCCCGATCCGAAGTTTGGTGATCTTGTGGTCTCCAAATTCATGAACAACCTCATGGAAGAGGGCAAGAAGTCGGTCGCCGAAGGCATTGTTTATGGTGCCATGGAGCAAATGCAATCCAAGGCCAAATCCGATCCTGTCCAGATGTTCCACCAGGCATTGGAAAACGTCGCTCCCGCAATTGAAGTCCGCTCACGCCGCGTCGGTGGCGCAACCTACCAGGTGCCGGTTGAAGTGCGCACCGAGCGCCGCCAGGCGCTGGCCATCCGCTGGATCATCATTGCCGCCCGCAACCGCAACGAAAAAACCATGGTGGAGCGTCTCTCCGGCGAATTGCTGGATGCCGCCAACAACCGCGGCACGGCCGTGAAGAAGCGCGAAGACACCCACAAGATGGCCGAAGCCAACCGCGCTTTCAGCCACTACCGCTGGTAACCGAGACAAGACGATCATGGCCCGCACCCACGAACTCGCTGACTACCGTAACTTCGGCATCATGGCCCACATTGATGCCGGCAAGACGACTGTCACCGAGCGCATTCTGTACTACTCCGGCAAGAGCCACAAGATGGGTGAAGTGCATGACGGTGCTGCCACCATGGATTTCATGGAGCAGGAGCAGGAGCGGGGCATTACCATCACATCTGCCGCCACCACCACAGTCTGGAACGGCAAACGCCTGAACATCATTGACACGCCAGGACACGTTGACTTCACCATCGAAGTCGAGCGTTCGCTCCGCGTGCTTGACGGCGCTGTCTGTGTTCTTGATTCGAACCAGGGTGTTGAGCCGCAGACCGAAACAGTCTGGCGCCAGGGCGACAAATACGCCGTGCCGCGCATCGTGTTTTGCAACAAGATGGACAAGACCGGTGCATCGTTTGAGCAATGCATCAAGGACATCCAGGAGCGCCTGGGTGCCCGCCCTGTCCCGATCCAGTTGCCGATTGGTGCTGAAGCCGATTTCAAGGGCATCATCGACCTCGTTCGCATGAAGGCCGTAGTCTGGGACAACGAAGCCCTGGGTGCCAATTTCCACGACGAGGACATTCCAGCCGATATGCTGGCCCAAGCCGAACAGGCGCGTGCCGACATGATCGAAGCCTGCGCCGAACTTGATGATGCGGCGATGGATGATTATCTCAACGGCAAACCAATGGCCAACGAGACGATCAAGCGTTTGCTGCGCAAAGCCGTGTTGAACGCCTCTTTCTTCCCGGTGCTGTGTGGCTCGGCGTTCAAGAACAAGGGCGTGCAGCCTCTGCTCGACGCCGTTGTCGACTATCTGCCTTCGCCGCTCGATCGTCCGGCAATCAAGGGCATTGACGTCAAGACCGGCGCTGAAACCACGCGTCCGTCATCGGATACCGAACCGCTTGCTTTGCTGGCCTTCAAGTTGATGGACGACCAGTATGGCGTTCTGACTTTCTGCCGCATCTACTCCGGCGTGTTGGGGAAGGGTACTTCGCTTCTGAACTCGACCCGCGACAAGACAGAGCGCGTGGGCCGCATGGTTCTCATGCATGCCAACAACCGCGAGGAAATCGCGGACGCCCATGCGGGCGACATTGTGGCCCTTGTCGGTCTCAAGGACACCCGCACCGGCGACACGCTGTGCGATGCCAACAAGCCCGTCATCCTTGAAAAGATGGAATTCCCGGAACCCGTCATCGAAATGAAGGTTGAGCCCAAGACCAAGGCCGACCAGGAAAAGATGGCGGTGGCGCTGCACAAGCTTGCGGCTGAAGATCCGTCCTTCCGCGTGTCGACGGATTCCGAGTCCGGCGAAACCATCATCAAGGGCATGGGCGAACTTCACCTCGACATCAAAGTCGACATCCTGAAGCGCACCCACAAGGTGGAAGTGGCTGTCGGCGCACCGCAGGTGGCCTACCGCGAAACCATCACCCGCAAGGTCACGAAGGACTACACCCACAAGAAGCAAACCGGCGGCACGGGCCAATACGCCCGCGTCATCATTGTGGTCGAGCCCAATGAAAAGGGCGCAGGCTACGAATTCGAATCCAAGGTCGTCGGTGGCACAGTGCCGAAGGAATTCATTCCCGGCGTTGAAAAGGGCCTCAACTCGGTCATGACAAGCGGCAACCTGATCGGCTTTCCCGTGGTTGACGTGAAGGTTGCCCTGGTGGACGGTGCCTACCATGATGTCGACTCTTCCGCGATTGCGTTCGAAATTGCGGCCCGTGCGGCATTGCGCGAGGCCTTCGACCAGGCGGCACCCGTGTTGCTTGAACCGATGATGAAGGTGGAGGTGACTTCACCTGAGGACTTCGTGGGTTCGGTCATCGGTGACCTCAACTCACGCCGTGGCCAGATTGTTGGCACGTCGATGCGCGGCAACGCCAACATCATCAACGCGCTGGTGCCGCTCGCCAACATGTTCGGTTACATCAACAACCTGCGCTCCATGAGCCAGGGCCGCGCTTCCTACACCATGCAGTTCGACCACTATGCCCAGGTGCCGGGTGCGGTGGCTGAAGAAGTCAAAAAGAAATACGCCTAACAAGTTTTTGAAAACGGAGACCTCCGATGGCCAAAGAGAAATTCAAACGCGACAAGCCGCACTGCAACATCGGCACGATTGGGCATGTTGACCATGGCAAGACCTCGCTGACGGCAGCGATCACCAAGATCCTGGCTGAGACAGGCGGTGCCACCTATACCGCCTATGACCAGATCGACAAGGCACCTGAAGAGCGCGCCCGCGGCATCACCATCAACACGGCACACGTCGAGTACCAGACGAAGGCGCGCCACTATGCCCACGTCGATTGCCCAGGCCATGCCGACTATGTGAAGAACATGATCACCGGTGCGGCGCAGATGGACGGCGGCATTCTGGTTGTGTCGGCTGCTGACGGCCCGATGCCGCAGACCCGCGAACACATTTTGCTGGCCCGCCAGGTTGGCGTTCCTGCACTCGTTGTGTTCATGAACAAGGTCGACATGGTTGACGATCCGGAATTGCTGGAACTCGTCGAGATGGAAATCCGCGAACTCCTGACCTCCTACCAGTTCCCAGGCGACACGATCCCGATCATCCGGGGGTCGGCGCTTGCTGCCCTTGAAGGCAAGACCCCTGAGATTGGCCGTGAAGCCATTTTGAAGTTGATGGACGCGGTTGACACTTATATTCCGCAGCCTGACCGTCCGATTGACCAGCCCTTCCTGATGCCGATCGAAGACGTGTTCTCGATCTCGGGCCGCGGCACGGTGGTAACGGGTCGCGTTGAGCGCGGCATCGTCAAAGTCGGCGAGGAAATCGAGATCGTCGGTTTGCGCGACACTGTGAAGACGGTGTGCACGGGCGTCGAAATGTTCCGGAAGCTCCTCGACCAGGGCCAGGCCGGCGACAACATTGGCGCGCTTCTGCGCGGTGTTGAGCGCGAAGGCGTTGAGCGCGGCCAGGTGCTGTGCAAGCCAGGCTCTG
>JANPDD010000063.1:0-10184 GCA_031431295.1 Hyphomicrobiales bacterium
TGCCGGCGGAGAACGCCGCCATCGAAAGAGGTGTGCATCCCAAGACCTGGACCTATGAAAATATTGCTGCCATGCGCACGCAGCTCAAGGCCATGGGGTTGTCGCTTGATTGGTCTCGCGAATTTGCGACTTGCGATCCAGGCTACTATCGCCATGAACAAGCCATGTTCCTGGATTTCCTCGAGAAGGGCCTGGTTGAAAGAAAGTCGTCCAAAGTCAATTGGGATCCTGTCGACCAGACGGTTCTTGCCAACGAGCAGGTGATTGATGGCCGTGGTTGGCGGTCAGGTGCGGTGGTGGAACAACGGGAACTGTCCCAGTGGTTTTTGAAAATCACAGACTATGCGCAAGACCTGCTGGACTCTCTCGACCGGTTGCCGAACTGGCCCGAAAAAGTGAGGCTGATGCAGAAGAACTGGATTGGCCGCTCGGAAGGGCTGCTGCTGCGCTGGGTATTGGAAGGCGTGTCATCCGGCCCAACCGAGTTGGAAGTCTATACGACGAGGCCCGACACGCTTTTTGGCGCCTCATTTATGGCCGTGTCTGCAGACCACCCCCTGGCCAAAGCGGCAGCCCGCGACAACGGGGCATTGGCGGCGTTCTGCGAAGAATGCAGACGCATGGGCACATCGGTTGCCGCCATCGAGACAGCCGAGAAAATGGGCTTCGATACGGGTTTGAAAGCCGTTCATCCCTTCGATCCAACATGGAAAATTCAGGTCTTTGTCGCCAACTTCGTGCTCATGGATTACGGCACGGGTGCCATTTTTGGCTGCCCCGCCCACGACCAGCGCGACCTGGATTTTGCCCGGAAGTATGGCCTGCCTGTTGCCCAAGTGGTTGCACCGGTGAAGTCCGAGGAAATGGCCGCTGCCAGTGGGACCATTGCCAAGGGTACGGCGTTTGTTGGCGATGGCGTGATGGTGAATTCACGCTTCCTGGATGGCCTCACGCCCGAGGCGGCATTCAATGACGTGGCTCAAAAATTGGAAGCGGCCACGCTCGACGGAAAACCGGTGGCAACACGCAAGGTGAACTTTCGCTTGCGCGATTGGGGCGTATCGCGCCAACGCTTCTGGGGTTGCCCCATCCCGGTTGTGCATTGCAAGTCTTGCGGCGTTGTACCAGTGCCGAAGGCCAACCTGCCGGTCGAATTGCCGGACGATGTTTCCTTTGACAAACCGGGCAATCCGCTAGCCCATCACCCCACCTGGAAACACATCGCCTGCCCAAATTGTGGTGCAAAAGCCGAGCGTGAGACGGATACTTTCGACACGTTCATTGATTCATCTTGGTACTATGCGCGCTTCTGCTCACCCCACTCTGAAACACCTGTCAACCCGGCAGCGGCGAAATATTGGATGGGCGTGGACCAGTATATCGGCGGCATTGAACACGCGATCCTGCACTTGCTCTATTCGCGCTTTTACTCCCGCGCCATGCACGCCACTGGCCATCTCCACATCGATGAGCCTTTTTCATCACTATTCACGCAAGGCATGGTCATCCACGAAACCTACAGGCTACCCAGCGGCGAATGGGTACTGCCGTCGGAGGCCGTGAAGGTTGGGAATCACTGGGTTCATGCCAAGACGGGCGAACCCTTGACACTGGGCGGCATCGAAAAAATGTCGAAGTCAAAGCGCAACGTCGTTGATCCCGACACGATCATCGCGTCCTATGGCGCAGACACGGCGCGCTGGTTCATGCTCTCGGACACACCACCTGAGCGTGACATTGAGTGGACTGATCAGGGCGCAGCAGGCGCCTGGCGGTTTACCCAGCGGTTGTGGCGGATGACCCATGATGTTGCCGTTCTGAAGCCTTTGGACAATAGCAGCAACGCCACGACGGCGAAAAGCCTTCGCCAGGTGACCCACCGCACGATTGCGGCGGTGACGGATGACCTGATGAACCTGAGGTTCAACCGCGCCATCGCGAGGCTTTACGAACTGGCCAACGCAATCAGCGTCGTATTGCCGGCGCGCGCGCAGGGTCTGGGTGAAGTGGCAGCGCTGCGTGAGGCCATGGAGACCCTTGTTCTGCTCTTTGCACCCATGATGCCGCACCTCGCCGAGGAGTGCTGGCACGTATTGGGCCATCAAACTGCTGTGGTGGATACGTTCTGGCCCAAGGCTGATGCAACGTTGACCGCGGTGGACCAAGTGACGGTTGCCATTCAGGTCAACGGCAAGCGCAAGGATGAGGTACGTGTGTCAAAAGGGGCGACACGCGAAGTTCTTGAGCCTATGGTGCTGGCCATGGAATCGGTTATCCGGGCTCTTGACGGCAGGCCCGTGACCAAGTTCATTGTGGTACCCGACAGGATCGTGAACGTCGTATGCGCCAATTAGCTCTCATCAATCTGGTTATTGTTGCAGCGCTGGCCGTTGCAGTGTCTGGCTGCGGCTACAGGCCGCTCTATGGTCAGACAGGGGCGGGCGCCAGCGTGACGGCCGCCCTGTCAGATGTCGCGGTGGCCGAGCAGAATGATCGCGCCGGACAAATCATACGCAATGAACTCATTTCAGGTCTTGGCAGCACGGGCTCCCGCTACATTCTCAAGTTCGAGATTGTCGAGAAAACACAAAGCGTATCGTCAATTTCGAAGAACGTGGTGGACAGGCATCGCTATCGCCTCAATCTCAATTATCAATTGCTTGAGGCGGGGTCGGGCCGGGAAGTGACCAGCGGCAAGAGTTTTTCCAATGTCACTTATGATACCGTTCAAGAACCTGTGGCTGATCTGCAGGCAGCCGAAACTGCCCGTGAGCGGGCGGCGCGGGAATTGGCCCAGGATCTGAAAATTCGCCTTTCGGCATTTTTCGCGACACGCTTCAGCTGAGCCGACAACAATGGCGGTCGTGCGCGAGGCAAAACTCAGCGACGTCCTGAAGCAGCGGAGCTCCAGCATCAATGGACTGCTGATCTATGGCGGTGATCCCGCGCAGGTGGCAGGCGTCACCGAGTCTGCCCTGAAGCAGTTGGCAAAGCCAGAGGACATCCGGCGCTTGTCGGTTGCGGCATTGCGGGAAGACCCGGCGAGCCTGGACGACGCGCTGCGCTCCCTGTCCTTTCTGGGTGGGCGGGAAGTTATTCTGCTCGAAGGTCTGGGTGATGTGCAGGCGAAACTGGTTGAACCCTTCGTCCTGGCCACGCAGCCCGGAAATTTTCTTCTGCTGTCAGCGGGAAGCCTGTCGAAGACGTCGGTCTTGCGCGGATTGTGTGAGCTGGCCGAGCGATTTCTCGTGGTCGCGGTTTATGAGGATGGGCCCTCTGATGTTCTTGCACACGTCACAACGTACCTCTCCGGGAACAGTTTGACATTTGCGGAGGGCGCGGCTGAACGCTTTCTGATGCTTTGTGGCACTGAGCGGTCACAAGCACTGCGCGAAGCCGAAAAGCTTGCGCTTTATTGCCAGGGTCAAGATGAGATATCCGAGGCCGATGTGCTGGCAAGCTGCGGTGACCAGGCGGACTTCGGCATTGAGGCGGTGATTGACCAGACACTGGTGGGCGACAGCGCTGCGGCAGACCGCATGTACCATGCCCTTGACGAAGCTGCGGGAAAAAGCCTGCTTCCGGTCATGTCGGCGCATGTGGTGCGCCTTTGTGCGCTGCGCGCCGAATTTGACAGGACGGGCAATCTGGAACTGGCGCTGCGAACAGCGAGGCCCCCTGTGTTCCAGGGCAGGAAACTTCTCATCAAAAGGCAGTTGGAAATTTTGACCCTGCACCGGCTCGTGGCGTTGCAGCTTCTGGTCGAGAACGCAATCTTGCAGACGCGGCAGAACGCGCAGCTTGCGCACGCGACAACAAGCCGTTTGCTGTTGTCCCTTGCTGCCGAGAGCCGCAAGGCTTTGCGCAAGTGATGGTTCAGTCTGGCTGGACGAGGCGGCGGTAAAGGTTGTCAAGCTGGTCGAGGGACTTGTAGCTGAGCAGCAAGTTTCCGCCAGTGCCTTTGTGCGTGAGATTGACGGCAAGGCCCAGGGCCTCGGCAAGAGATTTTTCCATGGCGCGGGTGTCAGCGTCCTTGAGGTGCGTTGTGTTCTTGCGCGGTTTTGTGGGCGTTCCCCTGGTCAGGTCTTCGGCTTGACGCACTGAAAGGCCAAGCTTGATGATACGCTCTGCCAGTTCCTGCGGGTTTTCGGTCGCAACAAGGGCGCGCGCGTGGCCAGCAGACAAATTACCGCTTTCAATGTGTGCAAGAACCGTTTGCGGCAGTGTCTGGAGTCGAAGCGTGTTGGCGATGTGGCTGCGGCTCTTGCCAATGGAATCTGCGAGCTGTTGCTGGGTGTAGTCATATTGGTCAATGAGCTGCTTGTAGGCGCGGGCTTCCTCGAGGGGATTGAGATCGGCGCGCTGGACATTCTCAATGAGCGCAATTTCGAGCGCTTCGCGGTCATCCATCTCGCGGATGACAACGGGCACCTCATGAAGCCCGACGCGCTGCGCGGCGCGCCAACGACGCTCGCCTGCAACAATCTCATAGCCCCCGGAAGCCTTGGGGCGCACGACGATGGGTTGCAGCAGGCCTTTTTCACGCAGTGACTTGGCCAACGACGCCAGTTCATCCTCGGCAAAATGCTTGCGCGGATTGCGGGGATTGGCGGAAATCACGTCAATGGAAACATGCTTGAAGGTGCGCAGATCTGCAACCAGCGTTTCCTCGGCCACGTCATCTCCGATGAGTGCTGCGAGCCCCCGGCCCAGCCGCCGCTTTTGAGCGTGTATCATAGGTATAAAGTCCTTGTAGTTGGTTTTGTTCTGTGGCGGCCGCAGACGGCCATCATGCGGCTCTCAATAGCCGTTCGCGGCGGATGACCTCGGATGCAAGTTTGATGTAGGCCTGTGAGCCCACGCAATCATGGTCATAGAGCAGCACCGGCAGGCCGTAGGATGGCGCCTCTGAAACCCGCACATTGCGCGGAATAATGGTGTCGTAGACTTTTTCTCCAAGCACACTGCGCACGTCCTGAGCGACTTGCTCAGAGAGAGAATTGCGCTTGTCGAACATCGTCAGCACCACGCCCTGTATGATGAGTTTCGAATTCAGGGTGGCTTTGACGCGTTCCACAGTTTTCAAGAGTTGGCTCAGTCCCTCTAAGGCAAAGAACTCGCACTGCAGCGGTACGAGAATGGCATCGGCGGCTGCGAGAGAGTTGATGGTGAGCAAGTTGAGCGATGGCGGACAGTCCACCAGGATGTAGCTGTAGGCGTGTTCGCCGCCAGCGGGGGTATCCGTCATGCGCTTGATGGCGTCGGTCAGGCGGTAGGTCTTGCGTTCGAAGTCGGCAAGCTCCAGTTCGGCCCCCAGAAGATCGATGGTTGCAGGTGCGCAGTGCAAGTTGGGAATGCCGCTGTCCTTGATGACGTCCTTGAGCTCGGCTTCGCCGATGAGCACATGGTAGGACGATTTTTGCTGGGCGGTACGTATAATGCCAAGTCCGGTGCTGGCGTTGCCTTGCGGATCAAGGTCAATCACCAAAACCCGCTCGCCAACAGCGGCGAGCGCCGTACCGAGGTTGATGGCCGTCGTGGTTTTGCCAACACCGCCTTTCTGGTTTGCCACGGCGAGAATGCGGGGGCGGTTTTCCACGGCCTGCGGGGTTTGATCAGACACGGGTGGCCTCCTCAACGTCCAGAATGACAGCTCGCGAATCGCTCGAGCTTTGATGCATTCGATAGCGGATTCTCCAGGATTTTGTGGCTTCGGTCAATTCGCTGTTGATGTCTTGCCCCTTGTGGAAAAGCCCCCGCGCGCCGGCGGCAAGAAAGGGTTCGGACAATGACAGCAGGGTGGAAACTGGCGCCAGTGCCCTTGCGGTGACGACTTGTACGTGCGGCACCTCAGTCAGGGAAATGTCTTCAAGTCTCACATTGTGCACGCTGCCGCTGGCACCCGTTTCGCGCAATGCCTGACGCAGAAAGGCGCATTTCTTGCCATTGGCTTCATAGAGGTGGACGTGGGATCCCGTGGCGATGGCGAGCGGCAGACCGGGAAAGCCGCCGCCCGAGCCCAGATCGGCAAATGCCGTCAGATCAGAAGGGAGATGGGCTATGATCTGCAGACTGTCGATGACATGGCGCTGCCACAGGTCCACGAGACTCGACCGGGAGACCAGATTGGTGCGGGACTGCCAGCGCAGCAACAGTTCAACGTAATTCTGGATACGCTGCCATGATTCACGTGAAACATTGAGGCGCTGTGCCTGGTCCCATGTTTCGTCTGGAGCCCTCACCTGTCACTCACGCCGCAGACGGCGTTTGTTTGCGCGCCGCCGACAGGACACAGGCCAGGGCTGCCGGGGTCATGCCATCAATGCGCGTGGCCTGACCCAGTGTGACTGGTCTGACCCGGCTAAGCTTTTGGCGAAGTTCTATGGAGAGGCCGGGGATGGCGTGGTAGTCAGTGTCCGCTGGAATGGCGCGCTGGTCGTCAGTGCGGAAGTGGGCGATCTCAAGCTTCTGGCGCTCGGCATAGCCTGCGTAAAGCGCATCCGCCTCAAGCGCCGAACGGACCTGCGGCGAGAGCGCGGAGAGCGCGGGCCAAATGCCGCTAAGTTGGCCAAACTCCACATCTGGCATGGCCAGGAGCTGGAATACGCTCCGCCGCTGTCCGTCCTGATTGACCCGCAAGCCCGCCTTGAGGGCCGCCGCCGACGTGAGCGACAGAGACTGAACCAGCGCCCGTCCGCGCTCGATCTCGCTCAGGCGAAGTTCAAAGGCCTTATGCCGTTCAGGGCCGACAATGCCTGCGGCCACGCCCTTGGCCGTCAGGCGCTGGTCGGCATTGTCCGCCCGCAGCAGCAGGCGATACTCGGCCCGGCTTGTGAACATACGGTAGGGTTCGCTGACACCTCGGGTGACCAGATCATCCACCATCACCCCAAGATAGCCATCAGCCCGGTCAAAGACGACTGGCGAAAGCCCGCCCGCAAGACGGGCCGCATTGAGGCCGGCCACAAGACCCTGGGCCGCGGCCTCTTCATAGCCGGTGGTGCCGTTGATTTGTCCGGCGAGGAACAGGCCGGACAGGCGCTTGACGTGCAGACTGTGGTCCAACTCCTGGGGGTCCACATGGTCATACTCAATGGCATACCCGGGCCTGACGATGCGCGCTTCCTCAAGTCCGGGGATCGAATGAATGAAGGCTACCTGCACGTCCTCGGGCAGGGACGTGGAAATACCATTGGGATAGACCGTGTCATCGTCGAGGCCCTCCGGCTCCAGGAATATCTGATGCGAAGACTTGTCGGCAAAGCGGTGGATCTTGTCCTCGATCGACGGACAGTAACGCGGTCCTACGCCAGATATCTGGCCTGAGTAGAGCGGCGAGCGGGCGATGTTCGCGGCAATGATCCGGTGGGTCTCCGCCGTGGTCTCGGTGATATGACATGAGATCTGTGGCGTCGTGATCCTGTCGGTCAGGAACGAAAAAGGCTCTGGCGGATCATCACCCTTTTGTTCTTCTGTGCGCGTCCAGAAAATTGACTTGCCATCAAGCCGTGCGGGCGTTCCAGTCTTGAGACGGCCCAGGGCCAGGCCTAAAGTCTTGAGTTGCGCGGAAAAGCCCCGCGACGGAGGTTCTCCCACACGGCCCGCCGGGATCTGCTTTTCGCCAAGATGAATGAGGCCATTGAGAAAAGTGCCGGTTGTGAGTACCGCACTTGCACAGGAAAACGCCCTGCCATCTTCCAGCGAAACCCCCGCAATTTTTCCGTTTGCGATGATGAAACCGAGGGCCGCACCTTCGATCACGGTAAGATTTTCCGTAGCGCGGATCGCGGATTGCATGGCCAGACGATAGAGTTTGCGGTCTGCCTGGGCCCGGGGTCCCCGCACCGCCGGTCCTTTGGAGCGGTTGAGCATGCGAAATTGGATGCCCGCTGCGTCGGCGACCCGGCCCATCAGGCCATCAAGAGCATCGACCTCGCGCACCAGATGGCCTTTGCCCAAACCGCCGATAGCGGGGTTGCAGGACATTTCGCCGATCGTCGCAAAACGGTGGGTCAGAAGCGCCGTTCGTGCTCCAGTCCGCGCAGAGGCCGCCGCCGCTTCGCAGCCGGCATGACCACCACCGATGACGATGACATCAAATCCAAGATCCATGATTCTTGTTCCGTTAACGGATCATTTACCAAAAATTCATGCCAGCGTTCGTTTCACGTGAAACACTACTTGCCAATGCAAAACTCTTCAAAGATTTGTCCCAACACATCTTCAACGCCGATCCGGCCACTCAGGCCTGCAAGCTCATAGGCCGCCTTTCGCATATCCTCGGCCATGAACTCAAGAGCATTGCTCTCATGTTTCAGCGCCTGCCTTAAGAGCGTCAACGCTTTTGCAACTGATAGCCGGTGCCGTTCACGAACCACAACATCGGCCTCTCCGAACTTGTTTCGCTCACGAATCAAGTTTGCAAGTGCATCGCGGAACTGCTGAAGGCCGTCGCCACTCTTGACTGAGAGCGACAGCACAGACGCCGATGTCGTGCGACCTGCCGGAAAACCCTGGACCTCGCCTTTCTCAACCAAGTCAGTCTTGCTCAAGACATGCAAGTCCGGCTCCCGGAGGGGAACTTCAAAACCACCGCCATCAACCGCCTCGATCCACACAAAGACATCAGCAGTGCTGATGGCGTCCCGTGAGCGCCGCATGCCTTCGCGCTCAATAGCATCCTGGGTTCGATCATTCAGTCCTGCCGTATCAGCCAACAGCAGCGGAACGCCTTCCAGCACCAGTGGCGCTTCAATGACGTCCCGGGTTGTTCCCGCCAAAGCAGAGACAATGGCCACATCTCGTCCCACGAGCCAATTCAGCAGCGAAGATTTTCCCGCATTGGGAGGGCCCGCCAGGACCACCCGCAATCCGCGCCTGATGGCTGAAACCCTGTCTGCATCGGCAAGAACCTGGTCGAAGGTCGCAACCAGCCGCTCAACCAGACGCCGCGCCGCGTCCTGAGCCTTGTCGGCCACATCTGCTTCATTGGAAAAATCAATTGCCGCTTCCACCAGGGCCAGGCTCTTCAACAAGTCTGCGCGCCAGGCTTCATAGATTGAACTTGCCTCACCCAGGAGCTGGCGCATGGCAAGCCGCCGCTGGGTGGGGGATTCTGCGGCCAGCACATCGGCAAGCCCCTCGACCTGCAGCAGATCCAATCGTTTATTCTCGAATGCCTGCCGTGTGAAGGCTCCGGGCGCTGCATGGGTAAATTCTTGCGTTTCTCCCAGCCCCCGCAGTACCGCCGAAACAATGGCTGGACTGCCGTGGAGGTGCATTTCAACGGTGTCTTCCCCTGTCGCTGTCCCCGGGCCGGGCAGCCAAAGGACGACGGCCTCATCCAAAATCTCGCCAACCCCGTCCCTCAGCCGCCGCACGGCCACCTGCCGTGGTTTCGGTTGGTGCACGGAAAACAGCTTGAAGGTTTGGGCCGCTGCGGGGCCGCTGATGCGTATGACCGAAATGCCGGCCCGGCCAGCACCGGAAGACAAGGCAAAAATCGTTGGCTTTGCGTTCATTTCGGATTCGAATCGAAACAGGCCCAAACCCGCGCGAGCCTCTTCAGCGGGCGACGTCAGGCATTCATCGAGTCAAAGAAATCACTGTTGCCCTTGGTCTGGCGCAGCTTGTCCAAGAGGAACTCAATGGCATCAACCGTACCCATGGGATTGAGTATACGGCGCAGCACATAGGTCTTTTTCAGCACATCGGCTTTGACGAGCAATTCTTCCTTGCGGGTGCCGGAGCGCAGGATATCGATGGCCGGGAACACCCGCTTGTCCGAAACCTTGCGGTCGAGAATGATTTCCGAATTGCCGGTGCCTTTGAATTCTTCAAAGATCACTTCATCCATACGGCTGCCCGTATCAATCAGGGCCGTCGCAATAATGGTGAGAGAGCCACCCTGTTCGATATTGCGGGCCGCACCGAAGAAGCGTTTGGGGCGTTGCAAGGCATTGGCATCGACACCACCCGTCAGCACTTTGCCGGAAGACGGCACAACCGTGTTGTAGGCGCGTCCAAGCCTGGTGATCGAATCAAGCAGGATCACCACGTCGCGGCCATGCTCGACAAGGCGTTTGGCTTTTTCGATCACCATTTCGGCGACCTGCACATGGCGCGTCGCCGGTTCGTCGAAGGTCGAGCTGATCACTTCACCCTTGACCGAGCGCTGCATGTCC
>JANPDD010000064.1:0-5140 GCA_031431295.1 Hyphomicrobiales bacterium
AATACAGATAACTACCGGGAACAAGATGATTATTAATTTTGAGATAGGTTTCAACAGGTGATGTGAACATCGCCCATAGATAAGCACCCATCGCAAAAAAAGCGATATATCCCAGATCAAGTAGCCCCGCATATCCGACCACGATATTGAGACCCCAGCCGAGCATCACGTAGATCAGGATCTGGATGCCGAAATTGTCCACCCACTTCAGCGATCCCTGCACGCCGACGAGATACAGGATCATCGGCGGGTAAAGAAGCAGGAACACCAGTGCGAGCTTGTTGAAGTTTTGCCGCACCCACGTCTGCCGCGCCGATGCATCGGCCTTTCGCGGCTTGGTGGATTTGCGCTGCTCAAGGGCAGGTGAAATGAATGCGACCATGGCAAAACGGCCCGCCATGGCCAGCGCCACGATGATGGCAAGCATTCCCCAGCGCTGGACCAGGATGAGTTCATTGCGGATGTTCTGGTCCGTCTTGAAACCGATCAGCAGGACGAACAGTCCAAGCGTGATCAGGCCCGCGAAAAAGGCTTCCCTGACAGCGGATTGGATGCGCGTGTCCGGGGACGCGACGGTTTGCATGGTCATGGCCTATACCTTCTCGACTTCCGGCCGTCCGAGCAATCCCGAAGGCATGAATATGAGCACGATTGCGAGGATTGAGAACGCCGCTACATCCTTGTAGTCAATGGAGAAGTAGCCGGACCACAAGGCCTCGATGAGGCCAATGAGCAGACCGCCAACAACAGCACCCGGCAGGGAGCCAATGCCGCCAAGCACGGCGGCGGTGAAGGCCTTGACGCCCGGCACAAAGCCATCGGTGAAGACGATGACGCCGGAGTAGGAAAGGTAGAGCGTGCCTGCAACAGCGGCGAGTGCTGCGCCCATGACGAAGGTGATGGAAATCGTGCGGTCAACATCAACACCCATCAGGGCCGCCATTTTGCGGTCCTGTTCGCAGGCGCGCTGGGCGCGGCCCAGCGGGGTCTTGTTGACGATGTACCAGAAGATCGTGAGCAGCACGACCGTCACGACCACAATCAACACCTGTTTCCAGGAAATGAAAACATCAGTGCCGGGAATGGCAAAACTTCCGGTGACAAGTGCGGGGATCGGCTTGTTGCGCGGACCCTGCGAAACCTGGAGAAAATTCGACAACGCGATGGACATGCCGATGGCGGTGATGAGGGGAGCCAGGCGAAATGAGCCCCGCAACGGCTTGTAGGCCAACCGTTCAATGGTCCAGTTCCACAGGCCGGTCATGACGACGGCGACCGCCATCATCAAGAGCAGCGCCACTGTCACCGGCACGCCTGCAAAAAGCGACGTGACGCCAAGAAAGACAATGAGCGCGATGAAGGCCCCCACGGTGAAAACATCACCATGGGCGAAATTGATCATCCCGATGATGCCGTAGACCATCGTGTAACCGATGGCGATCAGGCCGTAGATGGAGCCGAGTGTAAGTCCGTTAATGAGCTGCTGGAGGAAATACTCCATGCGCCCCCCTTATGTTAATGACGCTTGCCTCGTATGTCCGGGGCTCATGACGGCCCCGGTTGCCTAAACCTTTAGAGACTCACGAATACGAACACAAGTGGGACAATTGGAGGGAACAGCCAAGATCGAGCCAGCATTTGGCGAGGTGCGCCATGCTTTTAGAATATATAGTGAATTCCACTATTCAGCGGGTTGGGCGCGGTTTTTCATGAATCTGCCCAAGTTGGCCATGCAGTCCTGGCGGCAATGATTTCGCTCACTCATGAAATGTCGCAATTGACCCGGTCAGGGCAAATCTCCTAGAACCGATATATATCTAACCGACATATATCGGAGTAACACATTGAACGTCAAAACCCTGTGCCTGGGTTTCCTCTCGACCCGTGAGGCCACGGGCTATGAAATCAAGAAGGAGTTCGAGGAGGGGCTGTTCAGCCACTTCATCGAGGCGAGCTATGGCTCGATCTATCCGGCCTTGAACCAGTTGGCGGTCGAAGGACTCGTCACGGTGCGCGAGGAAGAACAGTCCGGCAAGCCAGACAAGAAAATCTATGCGGTGACGGACACAGGCAACACCACGCTGGCAAAATGGCTGTCGGTTGCGCCAGCCAGTGACAAGTATAAATCGGAATACCTGTTCGTCATGTTGCTGCAGAATTATTTGACACCGGCCCAACAGCTTGTGGCCACCGAAAGGCAGTTGGCGGACCTGCAGGCCGACCTTGCAAAGATTTCCGAAGCGGAAGCGGACATGACCGACAAGGCAGAAGGATGCCGCTTTGTCATGGGGTACGGCAAGACAGTGCTGACAGCCAGTGTCACATATCTGGAGCAAAAACTGAAAGAAATGAAATCGCTGGCGCAAAGCGCTGCGGAATGATGAGAGATTGAGGGAAACGATGCGCAAGTCATATTTGTGGGCATTTGGAATTGCGGCGGTGCTGGGCCTCTGGATGGCTTCACCCCATATCCTGCCGCTTGTCACGGGGGCTGCACCCCATGGTGAAGGCGAAGCGGGTGCAACAGCGGCCGGAACGGCAGAAGCGGCGGGGCCCGCTGTCAAATTGTTCCGTGTCAGGACCAAAACGTTTCTGGCTGGGCCTTACCTTGCAAGTATTGCGGCGCATGGCTCGACTGAGGCCTCCGCCAATGTTGAGGTCCGTGCGCGTTCAAACGGCGTGGTGCTTGAGGTTCCCGTAAAGCAGGGCCAGGAGGTCAAGGCAGGCGACCGCCTGTGTGAAATTGATATCGGTGCCTGGCAGACGGACATGCAGCGCGCCGAAGCGGACCGTGTGTCGGCCGAGCGCGATCTTGCGGCCACCGAAAAGCTGGCCCGCCAGCGCTACGCAACGGACCAGCAGTTGATGTCGCAGCGCGCCCGCAAGCAGGCAGCAGACGCTGCCATCGCAAGCCTCAATCTTGAAAAAACCTACAAGACCATTCTGGCTCCGGTTTCCGGGGTTCTGATTCAGAAGCCCGCCGAAGCTGGAAGCCTGATGCAGCCGGGCGATCTCTGTGCCACTGTTTCGACGCTTGATCCGCTGCTCGTCGTTGTTCAGGTGAGCGAGCGCTATGTCAGTTATCTGGCGGAAGGCTATCCGGCGTCCGCCACACTTGCCACCGGCGAAAGCGTTGAGGGCAGGGTCCGCTTCATTGCCAAATCATCTGATGCCGCCACCCGGACATTTCGCGTTGAACTGGAGGTTCCCAACCCCGGTGCCAAGCTGCGCCAGGGCGTGACGGCGCAATTGAAGGCGCAACTGCCGCCCGTGCAGGCCCACAAGGTGCCGGGTTCGGTGCTCAGCCTCAATGATGCGGGTGAACTGGGCGTGCGCATTGTGAAACCAGACAGCACGACCGCGTTCATTGCCGTGACCATTATCGAGCAGGTGCCTGACGGAATGTGGGTGACGGGACTTCCGGCCTCCGCCAACATCATCACCGTGGGCCAGGACTTCGTGAAGGATGGTGAGAAAGTGGAGGCCGTGGTGGACACTGCGGATGCTGGCCAATGATTGCAGCCCTCGACAAAATTCTAAGGCGTCCGCGGGCCGTTCTTGCGGCCATGTTCGTTCTGCTTTTGACGGGGCTCTATGCCTACATCACGATCCCCAAGGAATCGAACCCGGACATCACCATTCCAGTCTACTACGTTTCCATTTCACTCACCGGCATTGCGCCGGAAGATGCTGAGAATCTGCTGATCAAGCCGGTGGAAACAAAACTGCGCGGCCTTGATGGCCTGAAACAGGTGACGGGTATTGCTTCGGAAGGCCATGCCGGTATTCTGGTCGAATTTGAATCCGGCGTCGATACAGACCAGGCCTCCGCCGACGTGAAGGAAAAAGTTGACCTGGCGAAGCCTGAACTGCCGGAAGACGCCATGGAACCGGTGGTCAATGAAATTAATTTTGCGTTGCAACCGACAATCCTTGTCGCGGTTTCCGGCGATGTGCCTGAGCGCACCCTCGACAAGCACGCCAAGGACCTGCAGGACGCCATTGAGCGCATTCCCACGGTGCTGGAGGCAAAAATCACCGGCCAGCGCGAGGAAGTGCTGGACATCATCATCGACCAGCAGAAACTTGAATCCTACCAGCTCTCGCAGTTTGACGTTTACAATGTTGTGACCCGCAACAACCTGCTCATCGCCGCAGGTGCCGTGCAAAGCGACAACGGCCGCTTCAGTGTCAAGGTCCCAGGGCTTGTGGCCACGCCGCGCGATTTGATGACCTTGCCGCTGCGCGCCAGCAACGGCACGGTGGTGACCTTGCAGGATGTGGCGGAAGTGCGCAGCACCTTCAAGGAGCGCGAGCGCTACGCCCTGTTCAATGGCCGCCCCGCCATCACCATCGAAGTGGTGAAGCGCCAGGGCACCAACATCATTGAAACCAATGACGAGGTGAAGCGTGTCGTGGCCGAAGTCCAGGCGACCTGGCCGGAAGCGCTGCATATCGACTATTCTCTCGACCAGTCCGTCACCATCAAGGACGTGCTGCAGGCCCTGCAGGATGCCGTCATTCTGGCCATCGTTCTGGTGATGGTGCTGGTGGTGGCCGCACTCGGCGTGCGTTCCGGCATACTTGTGGGCATTTCCATCCCCACATCCTTCCTGATCGGCTACCTCATCCTTTGGGCGATGAATTACACCGTCAACGTCATGGTCATGTTTGGTCTCATCCTCTCAGTCGGTATTCTGGTGGATGGTGCCATCGTGCTGGGCGAGTATGCCGACCGTAAAATGTCGGAAGGGCAATCACCGAATGATGCCTACATCGCCGCAGCCAAGCGCATGTTCTGGCCGATCGTCGCGTCCATGGCCACAACCATCGCCGCATTTCTGCCTCTGCTGTTTGCGCCCGGAATTGCCGGCGAGTTCATGAGCTACCTGCCTGTCACGGTGATCACGGTGCTGACGGCCTCACTGCTGACGGCCATGGTCTTCGTGCCATCGGTGGGCTTCTTCATCGGCAAGACCGACAAAGCCAATATCGAGCAGTTCGGCCATTTCGCCGATGATGAAAAGGCGGACTTCCGCGCCATGAAGGGCATGACCGGGCTATACCTGCGCTTCATTGAACGCATTATCTATCATCCGGTCAAAGTGATCGTTGCCGTGCTTCTGCTTATGTGTGGCAT
>JANPDD010000065.1:0-17447 GCA_031431295.1 Hyphomicrobiales bacterium
TGCACGGCACCAACAACGAGGCTTCGATTGGCGGTGCGGTCTCCTCGGGCTGCATCCGCATGATGAATGCCGACGTGATTGACCTTTTCGAGCGCGTCAAGATCGGCGCACGCATCTACGTTTATCAATAGTCTGGCTAGAGCATTGCGCGGTCAATTGGAATCAGACGCATCAATTGACCGCGAAAACGATGCTCGTAAATCAATATCTTGGCGCAACTTTCCTCTCTCAAATCGTCCCGATTTGATCGTCCGTTGCGCTAACGTGTGAGAAAAAGGCCGCAGGAGACTGCGGCCTTTTCTGTTTGTGCCCCAAATGAAATCGGCTCCGGTGGCAAGGCCGACCGGAGCCGTATAGAAAGAGAAAGCTAGTCGCCGAAGGCGATTACTTTTTCGCCTTCTTCTTGGCGGCTTTCTTTGCAGGCTTCTTTGCAGCCTTCTTTGCTTTCTTTGCTTTCTTCGCAGCCATTGTTATCTCCTAGAGATTTGGTTGTTAATGCCCCACAACGCAGGCCCTACAGTCGTGAATCAATCGCTTTTGCATGACGTTATGTCATTCACGCGCTTGTCACTGTGTGACTTTCTGAACCCCTTTGTGTGATTCGGCAATATGCCGACAACATCTTGTGTCTTCCGAGCAATTGCCTAACAAGTGGTAAATATTTCCGTCCCGGCGGATATGCTCCGTGTGCTGATGAAATTCGTGGGTGCCATTGGTGCCATAAAACACCTTGTTGCGCAAGGGCGCTCCGTAGACGGATGATCAACCTGCTTCTTGCAACGCCAGAAGGATATCTCCCGCCTTCCGTCGCGGGCCGTTTCCCCTGTCCACAATTATTTTTGCTTTTTTGTGCGGTGAAGGCGTCGCATGAGTGTTTTGGCACCGACATGCTCACCTTCGACGTCTCCATTCCAGGTCCGTGATTGCCGGTGTTGGTTCATGGAATTGGCGAGTGCGTGTGGTCGTTGGAACCTCGATCAAGGATTTCTCCCGCAAGGGGAGAAGGAAAATCAGACCATCGACGATTGGTACAACAGAAAAAAGGCCGGAGCTTTCGCCCCGGCCCGTAGAGTCGTTCCAACTGATACTGATCTACTCTACTTCCGTCATGCCGACGACAGGAGGCATCAAGACTTTCAGAATGCCCGGAATTTGAAAGCCTGGACCCCTCCAGCCTGCCCCATGCAACGACACGGGGTCGGGGTGACGGCAGTGGATGTACTGCGGTTCAATGAAAAAGGCCGGAGCTTTCGCCCCGACGCCTTTCAGCTACCAGCCAAGAAATTAGAGATCCGATTTCAGGCTAGCATCTAGCTCCTCGTCGGACATCGCTTCGATCTGTCTATCAATCTCATCTAGCTGAGTGTTGATTTGAAGCTGTGCTCGAAGAGAATCGATTTCTTGCTGTAAGGCTTTCTCAGTACTCCCGGCACGGTACCCGTTCGCAAACTCCGTTGTTGCCAAGCCTGGATTCAAAGGGATTGCGACGTTATTCCACGCAAATTGCCCCAGCGTCCCAACCCAGCCTGCGACGGCCAGCGCCGTCAACACAGCGCGGGAATTTGCCTCTTTTGACAGCCACCTGATTGATCGCATGTCTTCTGCCTCCCTCACGAGCACCCGCTCGTCGAGCCGCAGGTGTCGCACTTCATGCAGGTGCCATTCCGCACCATGGTGTAGTTGCCGCATTCCGAGCAGCAATCGCCTTCATAGCCCTTGAGGCGGGCTTCGGTGCGCCGACCCATTGCTTTGTCCATCTGTTGCACCTGGACCGCTTCGGGCAGGACAACGGCGACCTGCACCGCGTCCTTGGCGTAGGCCAGCGATTCACTGGCCCGCAACTGCAGCGCATGGGCGGGCGACGTGGCCGATGTGACCGGGTTTTGCGGCATCACCACCACATTGGCCAGGTTCTGCTTACGCACATAGCCTGACGACAGGAAGCGCTGCACCGGAACTGAGGGTTTTGCCGTTTCCTCGCCGACGCCCTTGCCCAGCGCATCAAAGCCAAGCTCTGACGGTTCCACATGGGCGAGGTCATTGCGGCCGAGATAGGACACGGCCAGTTCCCGGAACACATAGTCGAGGATGGATGTGGCGTTCTTGATCGAGTCGTTACCCTGCACCATGCCCGCAGGCTCGAACTTGGTGAAGGTGAAGGCATCCACATATTCTTCCAGCGGCACGCCATATTGCAGGCCGACGGAAACCGAGATGGCGAAATTGTTCATCATCGCGCGGAGTGCCGCTCCTTCCTTGTGCATGTCGATGAAGATTTCGCCGAGCTTGCCGTTTTCATACTCCCCGGTGCGCAGGTAGACCTTGTGGCCGCCGACAACCGCCTTCTGGGTGTAGCCCTTGCGGCGTCCCGGCAGTTTTTCACGCTCGCGCATCAGCACATGCTCGACGATCCGCTCGACCACGGTTTCAACCCGTGACGGCAGGGACTTGGCGGCAATCGCCTCGGCCACATCATCTGCGCCGTCATCCTCATCGGCGATGAGCTGCGAGGACAGGGGCTGCGACAGTTTGGAGCCATCGCGGTAGAGCGCGTTGGCCTTGATGCCGAGCTTCCACGACAGCATGTAGGCCGCCGCACAATCATCGACCGCCGAATCATTCGGCATGTTGATGGTCTTGGAGATCGCCCCCGAAATGAACGGCTGCGATGCTGCCATCATGCGGATGTGGCTTTCAACACTGAGGAAGCGCTTGCCGATCCGCCCGCAGGGGTTGGCGCAATCGAACACCGCCAGATGCTCGTCCTTGAGGCCGGGAGCGCCCTCCAGCGTCATGGCCCCGCAAACATGGATGTTCGCCTTGTCAATATCGGCCTTCGAGAAACCCACATGGGCCAGAAGGTCAAAACCAAAGTCGTTCAACTGCGCGTCGCTGATCTTGAGGACGTTCTTGCAGAACGCCTCTCCCAGCGTCCACTTGTTGAAGACAAACTTGATGTCGAAGGCAGAGGCGAGGCCGGACTCGACCTTGGCAATCTGTTCAACACCGAAACCCTTGGCCTTGAGCGCTCCATGGTTGAGGGCAGGGGCTTCCGCCAGCGAGCCGTGGCCCACCGCATAGTTGATGATCGCTTCGATCTGTTCCGGTTGGTAGCCGAGGAAACGGAGCGCCTCCGGCACAGCCTGGTTGATGATCTTGAAATAGCCGCCACCGGCGAGCTTCTTGAATTTCACCAGTGCGAAATCCGGTTCGATGCCGGTGGTGTCGCAATCCATGACAAGGCCGATGGTGCCCGTGGGGGCAACGACGGTGGCTTGCGCATTGCGGAAGCCATGGGCCTCACCCAATTCCAGCGCTTGGTCCCAGGCCTTGCGGGCGGCAGCAGCGAGGGCCTTGTCGCCCAAGTCGTTCTCATCCAACGGCACGGGTGCGGTTGCCACATCCTCATAGCCGACCGAGGCGCCATAGGCGGCGCGGCGGTGGTTGCGCATGACACGCAGCATATGCTCACGGTTCTTGGCAAAGCCGGGGAAAGGGCCGCGCTCCTTCGCCATCTCGGCGGAGGTGGCATAGCTGATGCCCGTCATGATGGCCGAGAGGCTGGCGCAAATGGCGCGGCCCTCGTGGCTGTCATAGGGAATGCCAGCCGTCATCAGCAGGCCGCCGATGTTGGCAAAGCCGAGGCCCAGCGTGCGGTACTCGTAGGAGAGCTTGGCAATTTCCTTCGACGGGAATTGCGCCATCAGCACCGAAATTTCCAGAACGATGGTCCATAGGCGGACGGCGTGCTCGTAGGAAGCGACATCGAACGCGCCATCGGCCTTCTTGAACTGGATCAGGTTCAGCGAGGCGAGGTTGCAGGCGGTGTCATCCAGAAACATGTATTCCGAGCAGGGGTTGGAGGCGCGGATGTCGCCTGATGCCTTGCAGGTGTGCCAGTCGTTGATCGTGGAATGGAACTGGATGCCCGGGTCGGCCGATGCCCAGGCGGCATAGCCGATCTTGTCCCACAGCGCGCGGGCCTTGAGCGTCTTGATGGGCTTGCCGGTGATGCGCGCCGTCAACGTCCAGTCGCTGTCATGTTCCACGGCGAGCAGGAATTCATCCGTCACACGCACGGAATTGTTGGAGTTCTGGCCAGACACAGTGCGGTAGGCCTCGCCGTCCCAATCCGTGTCATAGGTATCGAACAGGATGTCGGAATAGCCTTGGCGGGCGAACTGGATGACGCGCTTGATGTAGTTGTCGGGCACCATGTTGCGGCGCGCCTCTTTGACGGCACGCTTGAGGGCCGGGTTCTTTTCGATCTCGAAGCAATCACCATTGGGGCCTTCGCAATTGACGCAGGCCTTCATGATGGCGGCAAGGTGGCGCTTGACGATCTTGGAGCCGGTGACGAGGGAAGCAACTTTCTCCTCCTCCTTCACCTTCCAGTCGACATACTGCTCGATATCCGGATGATCGACGTCAACCACCACCATCTTGGCGGCACGGCGCGTGGTGCCGCCCGACTTGATGGCACCGGCAGCGCGGTCACCGATCTTGAGGAAACTCATGAGGCCGGAGGACTTGCCGCCGCCAGACAGGCGCTCGCCTTCGCCGCGCAGATGCGAGAAGTTGGAGCCCGTGCCGGAGCCATACTTGAACAGGCGTGCTTCCCGCACCCACAGGTCCATGATGCCGCCTTCGTTCACGAGATCATCCGAGATCGACTGGATGAAACAGGCGTGCGGTTGCGGATGCTCGTAAGCGGACTTGGATTTCGTCAGCTTTCCCGTTTCGTGATCGACATAATGGTGGCCCTGGGAGGGACCATCGATGCCATAGGCCCAGTGCAGGCCAGTGTTGAACCACTGGGGGGAATTGGGCGCACACATCTGGCGGGCCAGCATGGCGCAATGCTCGTCGAAGAAGGCGCGGGCATCGTCTTCCGTATCGAAATAGCCGCCCTTCCAGCCCCAATAGGTCCAGGTGCCGGCCAAACGGTTGAACACCTGCTTGGCTGAGCGTTCACCCGTGGTGCGATCCTTCTCGGTTAGCGAGCCCAGTGCGCCCTCATCGGCAACCGAGCGCCAGAGCCAGGAGGGGATCGACGACTCCTCAAAACGCTTCAGCGCCTTGGGTACACCGGCTTTGCGGAAATACTTCTGGGCGAGAATATCCGTCGCCACCTGCGACCACGACGAGGGCACCTCAACATCAGCGAGGCGGAACACGATGGAGCCATCGGGATTCTTGATCTCGCTGACCGCGTTGCGGAAATCAATGCCGTCATAGGCGTCCTTGCCAGATGTTGTGTAGCGCCGCTCGATTTTCATGATAATCCGCCCTCGTTTCTTGTTTTCTTTCAGCCCGCGAGCGCACACGCATGCGCCCACGGATCATTCCCAACCCGCGTTCAACAACCACACCTGTTTTGGCGATATTACGCCCCCAAGAACCGCGACGCAGGGGACCGGAAAACTCCGGATACCCACTCGGCTACACACCTTTTGGCTTCGCGATCTTGGATACCGATCCTAAATCCACTCCCCGTTGACGTCAATACCTAGTGTGTTAACGAACATTTAATACCAGATATTGTGTCCAGGTGACGTCTGGACGGGTGGTGGCGCTTTGGATGACCTGAGCATCAACCGATTCTGCCATGAGGCTCAAGAGATTCTGTGGCTTAAGACACAAGCTTGTCACAGATTGTGGAGAGGCGGCGCAATTGCCTTGACAGGCGTCAAGTGGCGGAAGCCTGAAATCGCAAAAAAATAGTTGGCGTAACTTGGCCGAGCCGGGCGCGCACTGGAAGGGGAGTGCACGTTAAGGCTGCAATTTTCAGCGCTCGGGTGGAACTGAGGTCGAAGAACCAGCCGGGAATCAGCAACATAGCTAAAAAAGCCTTTGAAAGGAACATAATGCTTAACAGGGTGCGGCGTTTCTGATAGAGGTCGCTATATTCCAGAACTGGGTCACCACTTCTGCGCACCCCCTCCAACAACAGTCTTGAGTCCATCAGGAAGACGACGTTGAGAGGGTGCGGGCAGGGCCTTGAACTTAGCTAAGTTGCTGGCTAAATTCTGGACATGACCGTCGTCACCATCCACAAAGCCAAAACCACGCTGTCCCAACTCATCAAACGCGTCGAGGCGGGCGAAGTGATTGAGATTGCGCGGCGGGACAAGGTTGTTGCCAAGATCGTTCCGTCGGATTTGCCGGAGAGGAAGGGCAAGAATTTGGGCCGTGGGGCTTGGAAGCATTTGGCAGGTGCCATTCCGGATTCGGCTTTCTTTGATCCTTTGCCGGAAGACGAATTGCGGTTGTGGGAAGGCGGGGATTGAGCCTCCTTCTCGACACCCATGTTCTGTTCTGGTGGATCACTGGTGATGTGAGGCTTTCGCCAGCCGCAGTGGCGGCGGTTGAAGCCACCGACGGAGACTGCCGTGTCAGCGCTGTGAGCGCTTTCGAACTTGCAAACAAGGTGCGCCTTGGCAAATTCGAGGAAGCCCGGAAACTGTCTGAAAACCTGGATGACTTCATGTCGGCCAATGGCTTTCGACCCATGATGATCTCACATGCCCACGCCAAACTGGCGGGCGAACTCGCAGGCCCCCACCGCGACCCCTTCGATCGTCTGTTGGCGGCGCAGGCGATTGTTGAGGACATGCCAGTCATCACCATTGACACGCGGATCAGGGAACTGGGCGCCCGGGTGGTCTGGTGAAGGGGGGTATGTGGAGTGTCACCTACCTCAGAAAACCTCTGCTGCTGTTGGCTTGGCCTTGAGTTAAAACAATTCCAAAAGTCCCGCGCCGGAGAAGTCCAGCGGCGGTTTTCTATTTTTTGGCTGCTCTGTTTTGCAGCGTAATCTGCGCTTGGAATGCACTCTCCCGTTCTGGCCAAGTGCTCTTGACGTAGGCGATTATGTCGGAAATCTCGTTGTCGGCGAGCACGTCTTTGTACGCAGGCATGTCGCTTTCATAGTCTGGGCTGACATACGGCTTGAGACCAAATTTTATGATCCCTGTTAAATCATCGTCGCCATGGTGCCATGTGTGGCCCGTTGCGTCATGCGGCGGAGCAGGCATTCTGCCATTCGCATTCGGTGACTTCCAGTCAGGCTGACCTTCAAGGTTTTTCCCATGGCAGCTTGCACAGGTTTTGAGATAACTGACGTGCCCGCGCGCGACCTGGGCTTTTGGCAGGGCAACTTTGATGAAATAGATGGATGAGGCCAGCATGGTCGCGGCGGCAATCGCCGCGACCATAATTGTAACAGGCCTCACGGGGTTTTGCCGAAGGGCACAAATGTTACCCCACCGTCACGGCTTTCCAACACAGCGTTGGCTTGCGTTGTCATTGCCATGTGTTCGCCATCACTGGGATCAAAGGCTAAATGGAGCGGAACTGCATCGCCGAGGCCGTTGGAAATCACCGACCAGTCGACGGACTTGTTTTCGTTTGCTGTCATCAATCCTCGGCCCAGGACATAGGCGACGACCTGACCATCCGCACCAGTTTCGACCATACTCACTACTTGACCCGGAAACTTTGCGGCTTGCCATGTGGCACCCGCATCGGTGCTGATCTGCAGTCCTGTTTCTGTCGCCGCATATATCTTTTTCACATCCACTGCCGAAGCGGCGAGCGCGACCAAACCGTCAGGCAAACTTCCTGCTGCTGCCCAGGTTTGTCCACCATCACGGCTCACTTGCAATCCGCCATACGATCCATAAATTGTAAGCGGATCGGCCGGGCTCACATCCATGGCATGAAAATCCACCGGACCATCAATTCCATCCGAAATCTTCATCCACGTTGCGCCACCGTCAGTGGATTTCAGAAATCCGGAATTTCCACCTGTCTTGGGGTGGCCGCTGGCGAAATATGTAAGTGGATTGGAAGGGTCTGGCGAGAAACCCATGAAGTCTTGCACCACGGAAACAGGATTTGCTTCTCCTGTTCCATCCAAGGCGAACAGGCCGTGGTGTGATGCCAGCAACAATTCTGCTGAACCGGATCGGGCAAAACTGATGCCGTGATAGTGTGATCTCTTGGCGAGCTCACTGAGCTTCTCTGCGAATGCCGGTGCGGCTGCAGCGACAAATGTTGCAACACAAAGCATAGCCAGCCGGAATGACTTTTTCATGGGGTGCTATCCTGATTTGGCTTCAATTCACTGGGCGTTTTTTTCGTTTTTGCCATTCCGCAGATTCCCACAGCGCACATCAATGCGCATGGAGCCAGTGAAAGAATGAGCGGCGCAAAGCCAAGAGCCACAATGCTCGGCCAATTGAGGTAAAGTCCGGTCCCTATGATTGCAGACATGCCAAGAACGATGGTTAAGGGTTGGCGGAACAGGGATTTCTTTTCCGCGTCAGCGCAACATGCGTCTTCCATTGTTGAGTTTTTCATTTGATTCTCCATATGTGTTCGTGAAACCTTGACAGAGGCGAAAGCCTTGGAAGGTTGGTGAATTGAACAAAATAGATGGAGACAAATCTAAACAGGGGGTGTTGGTGGTTTGAACGCCAGACCTTCAGGCAACTGCCCCGAACTTACGGCATGCAGAGTACAATAATCCAAGGTTGGAGAAACAATTTCTGCGGTTTCAGCCAAATTAAAGCAAGGCAACTCCGCGCAGACTGAAACGCTTGCACTGTGGGCAACAAGTACGCAAGCGGGGCAATCCATTTTGTTTGAAGCCATCGGTATTGCTGAATGATTCATCGAGCCGTCATTGGCCACAATCGGACCAGCCGCTGCAAACAAAAGCGACAAGACAATAAGAACACTCAAAAGACCTCTGGCCATGAGCTTCAGCATTTGACGATTCTAACCAAGCGTGAGCAGGCAAGCAAGGGGTCGATCACTTAAATAAAATTTAGGACATTTGCGCGGTTAAGGAAAAGGGGACATTCCACAAAACTGAAATCAAGCGCCCGGGCCGCTGTCTGCCTCCTTGCTTTTTGCACTCAACATCTCTCCTCTCCCTCGCGCAGGAGGGGAGAGGTCCCTCCCCTAAAATCGGGGAGGGATGAAGTTTTTTGTCCCTCTCCGTGATCCCGGCTTTCGCCGGGAGGGAGGGGTGAAGTGTTTGCCCTCACTTCGCTTTCATCAACTCCTCTTGCGCCAAGTTGAGGTGCATGGCGCAGTCGTCCATTTTGCCGTCTTTCTTGGCCATCGCGGCCTTTTCATTTTCTTTCATGGCCATGGCGATGTCGACTTTCATCTCGGTCTTTTCCTTCATCATCGTCTCGACCTTCATCATGCCATCGTCATTGCAGGCGAGCATGTCGGCGGCAAAGGTGGGTGTCGCGGCAAAGAGAGCGAGGAGGGCGGCGGCGCTGGCGAATTTCAACATGATCGTATCCTTCGGGTGAATTGAACCGGGAACATTCCCGCTTTCCACCCCACCAGAAGGCCCGATCACACACCACACACATGCCCGGCATTCACGGGAATGTGCGTGTTCCGTGATCACAAATCCGCCACCGCCCCGGCAGCCGCGACGGAGAGGTGCGGCATTGGATCACTCCGCCGCGACCGGGTGCAGTTCGAACACCTCGGCATCGCGGGTGGCGGCCTTTACGTCGCCCGCGCGCAGGGCGTGGGTCACGCGGGCGAGTTTTTCGATGTCCAGCCGATCAATGGTCGGATCCCATCCAGAACCATCATAGTGATGCGTAATTTCAACTTTGGCCAAATAGCGGCCTTCCTGAATTTGCTCCGTCACTTTTTCTGTTCTGTGCGATTGTGTCATGGCAACCTCATCCTGAAGTCTTCCGTCCAAATGTCGGGCGTTGGAGTGTAAGCAGTTACGAGAACAGCAGTATTGGCATTCTCCCTGTGAATTCCCCACACGGCGTGAACCGGGCCATGCTGTGGGATGTCAATCAGAACCAAAACGCTGGGTCCGCGTGCGGCGCCAGGATAGTCCTCAACAACTATAGCTCGTTCCGTTGCGACAATCACGTCCAAGGGTATTATAGCCCGTTTCTTGAGGTTGTCATAGGCATGCCGCGAAACGGCGTAGTTGCCAGCCGCGACGAGCGATTGTACGCGAACCAAAGTCTCACTCACTCCGCCGCCTCTTTCCGGCCGCGCTTCAATATCTCGCGCAGGTACTGCCCGGTGTAGCTGCGTTTTTCCCGCGCCACATCCTCCGGCGTGCCGACGGCCACGATTTCGCCACCGCCGTCGCCGCCCTCGGGCCCCAAGTCAATGATCCAGTCCGCCGTCTTGATGACCTCGAGATTGTGTTCGATCACCACGATGGTATTGCCTTGCTCCACCAGCTCGTGCAGCACTTCCAAAAGTTTGCGCACGTCATGGAAATGCAGGCCCGTCGTCGGTTCATCCAAAAGATAGAGCGTGCGGCCCGTCGCCCGTTTTGACAATTCCTTGGCGAGCTTCACGCGCTGCGCCTCGCCGCCCGACAGCGTGGTCGCCTGTTGGCCCACCTTGATATAACCGAGCCCCACACGCTCCAACGTCTCCATGGTGTTGCGCACCGATGGCACGGCCTTGAAGAACGCGGCCCCTTCATTCACCGTCATGTCCAGAACGTCGGCGATGGACTTGTCCTTGAATTTGATTTCCAGGGTTTCGTGGTTGTAGCGTAGCCCACGGCAGGCATCGCACGTCACATAGACATCGGGCAGGAAGTGCATCTCGATCTTGATGACGCCATCACCCTGGCACGTCTCGCAGCGCCCGCCCTTGACGTTGAAGGAAAAGCGCCCCGGCCCATAGCCGCGGGCCTTGGCTTCCGGAAGCCCCGCAAACCAGTCGCGGATCGGCGTGAAGGCACCTGTGTAGGTGGCGGGATTGGAACGCGGCGTGCGCCCGATGGGCGACTGGTCGATGTCGATGATCTTGTCGAGGTGTTCGACGCCTTCAATGCGGTCATGCTCCAGCGGTGCCTCGCGCGAGCCCATGAGCTTGCGGGCCAACGCCCGGTACACCGTGTCGATGAGCAGCGTGGATTTGCCGCCGCCGGAAACGCCGGTGATGCAGGTGAACACGCCAATCGGAATTTCCGCCGAGATGTTTTTCAAATTGTTGGCGCGGGCGCCACTGATGCGGATGGAGCGCTTCGCCTGCCATTTGCGGCGCGTGCGGGGAACTGGCACCTGTTCCAGGCCCACCAGATATTTTCCCGTCAGGCTTTCCGGCGACTGCATGACCTGCGATGGCGTGCCTTGCGCCACGATGCGTCCGCCATTGACGCCAGCACCTGGGCCAATGTCGACAACATAATCCGCCTGGCGGATGGCGTCCTCGTCATGCTCCACCACGATCACCGTGTTGCCGATGTCACGCAAATGCGTGAGCGTTTGCAGGAGCCTCGCATTGTCGCGCTGGTGCAGGCCGATGGACGGTTCGTCCAGCACATAAAGAACACCCGTGAGGCCCGAGCCAATCTGCGAGGCAAGCCGGATGCGCTGGCTTTCACCGCCGGACAAGGTGCCGGAGACCCGCGACAGCGAGAGATAATTCAGCCCCACATCGACCAGAAACTTCAGGCGCTCGCGGATTTCCTTCAGGATGCGGGCCGCGATTTCCTTCTGCTTTCCCGTCAACGTCGCGTCCAGGCTGCGATACCACCCGTCGGCCTCGGCAATGGAATACCGCGAAACCTGGCCAATGTGTTTCCCGTCAATCTTGACAGCCAGCGCCTGCGGCTTCAGGCGATAGCCTTCACAGACATGGCAGGGATGATCGGATTGATAACGCGACAGTTCCTCGCGCATCCATTCCGAATCTGTTTCGCGCCAGCGCCGCTCGATGTTGCCGACGACACCTTCAAACGCCTTCCTGGTCTTGTAGGTGCGAAGCCCGTCATCATAGGTGATGGAGATTTCCTCTTCGCCCGTGCCGTTGAGGAGCGCGTCCTTCAGCTTTTTGGGCAGATCCCTCCAGGGCGTGGTCATGGAGGCCTTGAAATGCCTGGTCACCGCCTCCAGCGTCTGCATGTAATAGGGCGATGTGGCACCGGTCTTGGCCCAGGGCGCAATGGCACCGTCACGCAGTGACAGCGATGGATCCGGCACCACCAAATCAGCCTCGAATTTCAGTTCCGTGCCAAGCCCGTCACAGGTGGGGCAGGCACCGAATGGATTGTTGAAGGAGAACAGCCGGGGCTCAATCTCCTCAATGGTGAAGCCCGAAACGGGACAGGCAAAACGTTCCGAGAAGATGATGCGCTCATGCGTCTCATTCTTGGACTTGTTGGTGCCTTCCTCGGATGTTTGTGAAGGCGGAAGGGGCTTGTCGGTGAATTCGGCGATTGCCAGGCCGTCCGCCAGCTTCAGCGCTGTTTCAAATGAATCCGCCAGCCGCGTGGCGATGTCGCCGCGCACCATGATGCGGTCCACCACCACGTCAATGTCGTGCTTGTATTTCTTGTCCAGCGCGGGAACAGCGTCAATCTCATGGAACACGCCATCGACCTTGACCCGCTGGAAGCCCTTTTTCTGAAATTCCTGCAGGTCCTTTCTGTATTCTCCTTTCCTGCCCCGCACGACGGGTGCCAGAATGTAGAGCCGTGTGCCTTCAGCAAGCGTCATCACCCGGTCCACCATCTGTGTGACGGTTTGCGCTTCGATGGGAAGGCCTGTCGCCGGTGAATAGGGTATGCCCACACGCGCAAACAGCAGGCGCATGTAATCGTAAATCTCGGTGACTGTGCCGACGGTGGAGCGTGGATTGCGCGAGGTGGTTTTCTGCTCGATGGAAATGGCAGGCGACAGGCCGTCGATCTGGTCCACGTCCGGCTTCTGCATCATCTCCAAAAACTGGCGCGCATAGGCCGAGAGCGATTCCACATAGCGGCGCTGGCCCTCGGCATAGATCGTGTCGAAGGCGAGCGAGGATTTTCCCGAGCCTGACAAGCCCGTGAAGACAATCAGCTTGTCGCGGGGCAGCTCGAGGGAAATGTTTTTCAGGTTGTGCTCACGCGCACCCTGAATCGAAATTACTCTTTTGTAGTCGGCCATGATCAGGAACTAGAATAAAACAGGAACATTGACAAGGACAGCCATACTAACATCGCGTATGGCAGGAGGCTGTCAGCAACATGGCAACTGTCCACAGCGGTCTTGGGCACCGCCACGCACAGCCGGAAATGGGCTTGCCTTGGCGAAATGCTGCCATATTGTCCAACAAGTCTCGCTGCGCGAGGTCAACCAAGGAGAAGAGTATGAAAAGACGTGAGTTACTATTGGGACTTGGAGCGACCGGCCTTGTTGTTTTGCCGCAAGTGGCGCGTGAGGCAGAGGCCGCAACATGGGTCAAACTTGGCGAGCGCAATGTGAACGGCGCGCTTGATGTCGACACGATCTGGGTCGGTGGCCGGGCCACGTTTGGCAAGCTCAAGCTGCTGGTGCGCGGCAATGACTGCTATTTCTATGACATGGATGTCGTCTATCGCAATGGGGGCCATGACGACATTCCGCTTCGATTTGAAATCCCGCAAGGCGGCGAATCACGGGTCATTGACTTGCGTGGTCCGGAAAGAAGGATCCGCCGGGTGACCTTCAAGTACGGAAAGCCGAGAAACTGGAAAGGTTTAACCCACATCGAGCTGTGGGGCAGGCTTTAGGAGCAGACACGACCGTTTCGGCGGCGCGAGCTAGGCGTATTTGCCTTGCTGGCGCCGCACCAGTTGCATCAGGATGTGACCAAGCAGCGCGGCAAAGACGATGCCTCCGCCAGCGAGGGTCATGGCCGTTGGTGTTTCATTGTGGATGAGCCAGACCCACAGCGGCGCCAGAACCGGTTCGAGGGTGCTGACCAGTGCGGCAAGTGCTGCCGGCACCAGCCGTGCCCCTGTCACGAAGATGGCAAGGCCGAAGCCCAGGTTGAGTGCCCCGAACAACACCAGCCAGAAGAAATCCAACGCCGAGACGTGCAGTTGCGTGACCATGAGCAGGGAAAACATCCCCGCAAGGGCGGTTCCGAGACACACCGCAGGGACCATTTCGACATCTGCCTTGCGCCGGGTGATGACGGTTGCGCTTGAAAATGCAAACATGATGACAATGGCAAGCCCGTCTCCGACAAGTGAAACCTTGCCACTCAGGGATTGCGACACCATCACACCAACGCCAAAAATGACCGCCGCAATGGCGATCCATGTCGCTGCAGAGACACGCTCACCAAAGAGTGCAAATGCCAGCAGTGCGGCGACAAGTGGCGCACCGGCCTGCATCAGCAAAATGTTGGCAACAGTCGTATAGGACAATGCCACGACAAAACTGGTGGAGGCGACGGCAAAGCACAGGGCCACACCCAGGCCAGCGAACCCCATGGTGCGAAATGCGCCGACCGTTCCCCTTGGACCATGGCGCACCAGCATGAACAGCACCAAAAAGCCCGTGGCGAAAAACGATCGCCAGAACACTATGGCCCAACTGTCCGGCGTTTCCAGAAAACGCGCAATCGCGCCCCCGAAACTCCACGTCACGGCAGCGGCCGCTACGAGATAAAGCCCGGTAATCGAGGTATGCGCGTGGCCGCCATGTCGAAGCATGACGGCTTTCTGGCTTTAATTGCATTTCACCGCAAGGGGAGGGAAAAAATTGAAAGTGATCCCATCAAACGTCAAACAGGGAAACTCTAATTCCCCAACGCGATGTTCAGTTCCTGCCCGTCAACCGTGACGGATGTTGCAGAGACGACTGCGCTGAGGCCGCTGGACTTGCCCGTGATCTGGATTGGCAGATAGATGTGATGTCGCAAGCCACGCATCGTCAAGGGCGCGAGGACGACACCATAGGTTTCAATTTCAGTCTCACCTTTGTCAAACGCACGGCCGGCAATGGGTGTGTACGTGAGTTTGCAATCAAACCCGCTGTTGCCTTCAGTTGATGCACTGGCCAGCACAACCTGCTTGCGGAAGCTCAGGGCCAGGTCATAAACATCCCGGCCATCGAAAACGCGGAAGCTGCCCGAACAGGGTTTGTCTGCCTGTGTATTGGCGAGCCGCAGGATGGTTGTCAGGGGATCAGCCGCGTTCCGGCCAAGTGCCTTCGCAACCGGGCCCTCAGGCTCCTCCGTACCATCTCCTGTTTCCACCAAGACCTTGCCGTTGCCAGACCAGGTGAGGTCGGTTGACCTGCTTTTCTTGCTGTTCTTCTTGCGGTCATTGCCAAAGGTTCCGGGAATGAATGCGTTGTCCCTGACAAGGCCTTCGGCAGTCATGTTGGTCTTGTATTTGGAAAACAGGTTCGACACACCCGTCGTCTTGCCGTCGAGCGACGAACTGTACTGCCCTGCATCAATCGTGGCGCTGAACGAAGCCTTCATGATGCGGGTGCCTGCGACTTCCACATCATATCGCACATCAACCGTTCCACCGGCGAAGGCGAGCGACGGGAAAACGATCCCGGCCAAAAATGCTACGGCAAATTTCTGAGAACGGGCCATGTGTTCCCGAATGCACAAGTATTTGGGCGGCAATGGGGCATAGGTGTGAGTCACTGGAAAAACCTTAGGAAACAAGCTTTCGCGCCTTTGGTGCCCTGGCACTTTCAACCGGGCCAAGCCACCACAGAAGCGGCAGCGGGAGCAGGGCGGCACCTGCCAGAACCCACCAGCAGTCGTTGATCGCCATGGTCAGGCTGGCATTCTGGATGAGGTCCATGATTCCCATGAGGCTCATGGCATCATCGGGTGCGGGCAACTCTGCGGCCGACAATCCCAGAATTGTTGCGGCGGCTGCCGGATCGTCGTGCATCAATTGCATGATCGTGTCGGCATGGGCGGGACCTTGGCCGAACATGACCGTGTCCATGATTGCTATGCCAATGGCGCCGCCGATATTGCGCACCACATTGAACAGCCCCGATGCATCGCTCACCAGATCAATGGGTTGCAAGGCAAGCGCCATGCGCACAGGTGGCAGGATGCACAGCGCCACGGCGGCTCCCCGCACCACCTGGGGCCAGAACACTTCGTCATAGTCGGAAGCGATGGTCAGGTTCGCATTCATGGCAAGGCCGGTTGCGAAGGCGGCAAAGCCAATACACGTCAGCAGGCGGGCATCAAAATAGCGGTCGAGCTGCACGCTGACAGGAGCCGCAATGATCTGGGCAAATCCCATCACGATGGTGATGAGGCCGATGGCCAGCGGACCATGGCCGCCAACGAATCCCAGAAACACGGGCAGGATGTAGACTGAACCAAAGAGCACAAAACCCAAAACGAAGCTGAGGCCGCAGCCAAAGGCGAGCGCCCTGTCGCTGAGCAGATGGAACATGATCGCCGGGCGCGGCCTGCGGATTGCCAGATACTGGCAAGCTGCGGCGGCAAAGAACAGCGCGAGCACGACGGGAGAGAGCCACCCCCGTGCAGGCGCTTCCTTCAACCCGATGACCAACAACCCCAGGGACAAACCGAAAGCAACGAGTGACAGCCAGTCCAACCTTGCAAGGAGAGACCCGTTCAACTTTCCCGTCGGCAATGCCAGCCAGCCGCAAAACACTGCGGCGATGCCGGGGCCGACATTGATGAGGAAAAGCCAGTGCCACGTGAAGTGCTCGGTGAGCCAGCCCCCGGCAACCGGGCCCAGTGTTGGCGCAAGCACGGCCAGAAAACCGCCTGCGGTCGTCGCCAGAGACTGCTCAAGGCCTTTCGGAAACAGCAGGAAGATCGCCGAAAAAACCAGCGGAATGAGAATGCCCCCGGCAAAGCCCTGCAGCACCCGCCAGGCCATCAGATCCCAGAAACCGGTTGAAAAGGCGCAGCCGATTGAGGCCAGCGTGAAAATTCCGAGCGCCACAATGAACAGCCGCCGCATGGCAAGCACGCGCATGAAAAGTCCGATGATCGGTATGGCCACAACCTCGGCAATGAGATACGATGTCTGAACCCAGCTCATCCGGTCTGCGCCAATCCCCAGCGCTTCCTCGATGGTCTTGAGGGATGTGACAACCACCTGGATGTCCAGAATGGCCATGAACATGCCCATGCACAGCGCCACGAAACCAAGCCAGCGGGAGATCCGCGGCAGATGGTAATGCGTGGTGATTTCAAATCCTTCAACGGCTGCGGGCGATTCCGTCTGCATGCCCGGCAATGTGGACGGCTGGCTGCACGGTTGCCAGTGTTTTTGTTACAAGCGTTTTTGTTGTTGGCTTCAGCGGCCCATGCAGTGAACTGGGAAGGCCATCAGGACTGGTTTCATGACGCTGCACCCTTCAGCGCCTTTACCGAAGGTGTTCCGCCGCCGCTGGTGACACCGACGCCGACCTGCGCCGAGCGGGCAGCCCAGCACGCCGCCAACAGCTATGAGCAGGTGCCGGTTCCGGGCGTGAATTGCCGCGTGGTGCCGGCGAAGGGTGAAGGCAAACCCTAGAGCACGATCTTGCTTGTTTGAATCGAAGTGGGATTCCCAAATCATCTTCTTTGTGATTCAAGATGTCGGCTGGATTGGAGGCTGGCATGGATGAGCAAGTACTATTCCCTTGATCTTCGCAGACGGGCGGCGCGCT
>JANPDD010000066.1:0-2504 GCA_031431295.1 Hyphomicrobiales bacterium
CATGAAGCAGCGGATCTTCATCAGCAGTGTGCAAAAGGAGTTCGCCGAAGAGCGCCAGGCGCTCAAGGCCTACCTTCTTGGCGATGCCCTGCTGAGCCGTTTCTTTGATGTCTTCTTGTTCGAGGACCTCCCTGCAAGCGATCGCCGCGCCGATGCCGCCTATCTTGATGAAGTCCGCCGCTGCGACCTCTATTTGGCCTTACTGGGCAACGAATACGGCGCGAAAGACGCCGACGGCCTATCCCCGACCCAGCGCGAATTCGACGAAGCGACCAAGATGGGCAAGACGCGCATCGTCTTCGTCAAGGGCACGGACGACGCAGGCCGCCATCCGAAAATGCAGAATCTCATCACAACGGCGGGCGCGCAGTTGATTCGCCGCCGGTTCACCACTGTGGCCGAGTTGATCCCTTCCGTGTACGCGAGCTTGGTGGACTACCTGGCCGTGAAGGAACTGCTCCGCGTTGGCCCCTTCGACGCCGCCGTCTGCCCGGATGCCGGCATGGACGATCTCTCCGCCGACAGGATCCGGCGCTTCGTGGGAGTTGCGCGGCGTGCCCGTGGATTCCCCCTGCCGGAGGACACAGCCCCCGTGCACGTGCTCCAGCATTTGAACCTGCTGAACAAAGGCCGACCCACCCACGCCGCCATTCTCCTTTTCGGCAAGGAACCGCAGCGCTTTCTCATCTCCTCCGAGATCAAATGCGCCCACTTCCACGGCATTGAGGTCACCAAACCCATTCCCTTTTATCGAACCTACAAAGGCACCGCATTCGACTTGGTCGATCAGGCTTTGGATTTCGTCCTGTCAAAAATCAATCTCGCCGTCGGCACCCGCAAACACAGCGTCCAGGCTCCCGTGGCTTACGAGATGCCACCCGAGGTCGTCCGTGAAGCCATCGTCAACGCCGTTGCCCACCGCGATTACACCAGCAACGGCAGCGTCCAAGTGATGCTGTTCTCTGACCGCTTGGAAATCTGGAACCCCGGCGCCCTGCCGCCGTCTCTCACCCTCGAAAAACTTCGCCACCCCCCACGGCTCCATCCCCGGCAACCCACTGCTCGCCGAACCCCTGTATCTCACCAAATACATCGAGCGCATGGGCACCGGCACGGGCGACATGATCAGGCTCTGCCGTGAGGCGGGACTGGCAGAACCAGAGTTTTCCCTGACCGACGGCTTCGTCACCACCCTCCGCCGCAAGCCTGAACTGGCCTTCCTTGCCGTGGGAGGCGTGTTGCAGCCAGAGTTGCAGTCGGACTCCCATGCACCAAATTTCTTCACCGGGACCAAGTCGGGACCAAGTCATCGTCTTGAGCAAGTGCTTGGATGAGAGTGACATAGTGCTTCTCATGGCCTCCGTTGGACGTTCCAACAGGACCAAGTTCCGGGACCAAGTTCTCAACCCCCTGCTCAAAGATGGCCTGTTAACCATGACCGTTCCGGACAAGCCCCGCAGCAGCCAACAGAAATACCGTCTCACCGAAAAAGGCAAGACCCTGCTCAATGCCGTGATTCCGAAAGGGGACAAGGCATGAGCCGGGCGAGCAAATCAAGGAAACAGGGCGGGATGGACGGCCTGACTACGTTGACCCGGCAACTCGAACAGGTCAAAGCGCAGGCCCGGGCGCTTGGAATCTTCACCGACGACCGCGAATTGCTGGAATGCCCCAACTGTGGATTGCTGGAGGATGTGACGGCCAAGGGACTGCTGGTGACCTATCCGAAAGATAGCGTCGATCTGAAAGATGGCGGCCTGCGCTTCCGTCCAGTGGACGAAACCCGTTTTGCCTGTCCGAAGTGCGGAACCAGCATCAAGGCGGTGATCTTATGAGCGCGTCTATAACACGGACGAAAATCCAGGAGGGCGGACATTCCGATCCGCCCAAAAGCGGATTGGAAAAGCTGGCCGCTGTTGGGGATGGCGTACAAACCGAGTTGGGATGCTTGCCTGCGGACTGGAGCGTGGATCGGTTCGACTCCGTGTTCGATGTCCAACAAGGAAGACAGGTCTCGAAAGGAAATCGCATCGGTGAAAACCAGCGGCCATTTCTGCGCACCAAGAATGTTTTCTGGAATCGCTTGGATTTGGCCGACCTCGACGAAATGCACTTCAGCGAAGCGGATGAATCACGCCTCGCCCTGAAGCCTGACGATCTGCTCATCTGCGAAGGTGGCGATATCGGGCGAACCACGATTTGGCGCGGTGACCTTGCCCCTGTTTTCCGTATCCCATAGCCGAGTCCGTCATGCAGCCTGCTTTTCCTGATCGATGGACCAGCGCTGCTCGAACTGCATTGGGCTGACGTAGCTCAGCGTCGAATGCAGCCTGCGATGATTGTAGAAGCTCATCCAGTCGATCACCTCGTCCATCGCCGCGCGGCGGGTCGCGAAGCGCACGCCGTGCAGGCGCGCCACCTTCAGCGAACCCCACAGGCTTTCAGTCGGTGCGTTGTCCCAGCAGTCGCCCTTGCGGCTCATCGACGAGCGCATGCCGTAGGCG
>JANPDD010000067.1:0-19482 GCA_031431295.1 Hyphomicrobiales bacterium
AGCGCGCCGCCCGTCTGCGAAGATCAAGGGAATAGTACTTGCTCATCCATGCCAGCCTCCAATCCAGCCGACATCTTGAATCACAAAGAAGATGATTTGGGAATCCCACTTCGATTCAAACAAGCAAGATCGTGCTCTAGATTCAATATGCTACAGCAACTTTTCTACGTTCAATTGAACGCAGGTTGCTGTAATGGCTTTTTGCGGCACAAGCGGCACTTCCATGCCTCTATCAGAAACAAACACCCCCGGCGGGGCGGCCGGGGGTGTGGGAGGGCGAGTGAGGGGGCAGATGGTGGGGCCCCTGCGAAGGACGGCCCGGCCATCAGTGTTCAACTCGCGTGTCTTGACCGGGAAACGCAGGCCTCAATTGGCGCTCCGGACGGGTGGAGCGGCCAGACGCAAAGGCCACCGGTCAAAATGGAAAACGTGTTCAACTCCCCTCCCCCAGTTCCGCTGGGGGAGGTGTCGCGGCGCGACGGAGGGGGCAACTCAACTGGAATACCGCACGGTCCCAATCTCACTCGTCAGGCGTATCGGCAGCGCCCTGGTCGATGGTCCGCGACGAAATCAACCCGGCATTGGCACGGATCGCCGCCTCAACGGCCACCGCCATGTCCGGATTGCCCTTGAGGAAGGCCTTGGCATTGTCCCGGCCCTGGCCAATCCGCTCGCCATTGTAGGAATACCAGGAACCCGATTTCTCAACCACGCCCGCCGTCACGCCAAGGTCAACCAATTCACCCATCTTGGAAATGCCCTCGCCATACATGATGTCGAATTCCACCATCTTGAAGGGAGGTGCCACCTTGTTCTTCACCACCTTCACCCGTGTCTGGTTGCCCACCACTTCGTCACGTTCCTTGATGGCGCCGATGCGGCGGATATCAAGACGCACCGAGGCATAGAATTTCAGCGCGTTGCCCCCCGTGGTGGTTTCAGGCGAGCCAAACATGACACCGATCTTCATGCGGATCTGGTTGATGAAGACCACCATGCAATTGGTCTTGGAAATGGAGCCCGTGAGCTTGCGCATGGCCTGGCTCATGAGCCTCGCCTGCAGCCCCGGAAGGGAATCACCCATCTCGCCTTCCAGTTCGGCCTTGGGCGTGAGTGCGGCAACTGAATCGATCACCAGCACTTCTACAGCACCGGACCTGACCAGCGTGTCGGCAATCTCCAGCGCCTGTTCGCCCGTGTCCGGCTGCGAGATCAGCAATTCATCAATGTTCACGCCCAGCTTCTTGGCATAGACCGGATCGAGCGCGTGCTCGGCGTCCACAAAGGCGCAGATACCGCCCTTGCGCTGCGCCTCTGCCAGCACATGCAATGCCAGCGTCGTCTTGCCGGAGGACTCAGGACCATAAATCTCAATGATGCGGCCCTTGGGCAACCCGCCTATGCCAAGCGCAATGTCGAGACTGAGCGAACCCGTTGAAATCGCCTCAACCTCCATGGCCGTATTGGCCCCAAGCCTCATGATGGAGCCTTTGCCGAAGGCCCGCTCGATCTGGCTCAGCGCTGCCTCCAGCGCCTTGTTCTTGTCCATGGATGAATTCTCGACGACCCGAAGAGCAGCTTGCCCCATTGTTCCCGTTCCTTATTCCATTGGGTTGGCGTTCACGCAAATCCGGTGGCGAATATCGCGGAAGTTCCACTGTTGTTTATTATATGTTCTTATTTTGTTCGAAAAGCAAGCACTTTTTTTACCTGGAAAACATGCGGCAATTCATCGCCTTGCACTGATTCCCCCCACCCCACTCAGCCTTCCTGGCAGAAATCCAGGCTGGGTCTGGTTCTCCGTTCAGGCGGACGCGAGTGCCGCCTCCACAACCCCTGCGGTCGAAAACAGTCGGCTGTCCCCGCCATTGGGCAGCGCCAGCATCAGGCCCGTTGGCACCTGACCGTGCCTGTGCATCGGCAGGCTGATGGCGCAGCCATCAAGAAAATTGAAAGCATAGGTGTTGCGCAGGCACAGTCCGTTGATGCGGCGGTATTCGGTGTCTTCCGCGAGTTCACTGACGCGTGGCGGCGCAACCGGCACAGTCGGGCACATCACCGCGTCATAGCCACGTGCAGCCTCGGTAAAGCTGGCAATCAATGCCTGCCGCCGTTCCCTGAGTCGCAAAAGCGCTTCTGCCGAAATTGCAGCGCCGAGTTTAAAGCGGCTCACCACCCGGGGATCATAGGCCGCCTCATGGGCAGCAATCATGCTGGCATGATGGGCATAGGCCTCAGCCGCCATGATGCCGCCATGCGCAAGCAGCGACGGCAATTCGGCTAAGGCCGGAAAGTGCAACGCTTCAACCTGGTGGCCCGCGCGCGACAGGCGTTCCAACGCAGCCGAAAAGTCTCCGGCAACAGCGCTGTCCAAACCATCGAGAACGACCTCCTGCAGCACACCGATGCGAAGACTTTTCCCGCTCCCCGCAACATCCGCTTCCGGTATCACGTCTCCTGCGAGAATGGCATCGACGACGGCACAGCAATCCACTGACCGGGCCAATGGGCCAACGGAGTCAAAACTGGTGGACAATGGATAGACTCCGCGCCGGCTGATCCGCGCCGCACTCGGCTTGAAACCGACAATGCCGTTGAACGTGGCGGGGATGCGACATGACCCGCCCGAGTCGGTGCCAAGCGCCACGGGCACCATGGCATCGGCCACGGCGACGGCCGAACCGGACGACGAGCCGCCGGGGATATGCCCCACGTGTCGTCCGTAGACGCTGAGCGGTGTGCCATAATGCGGGTTGAGACCAACACCTGAATAGGCAAACTCCGTCATGTTGGTGCGGCCAGCAACGATGAAGCCCGCCTTGCGCATGCAGTCAACCGCATCGCTGTCAGCAATCGCCGGCGCGGCACTGGAAAGCAGCCGCGATCCCGCCGTTGTAATCTCGCCCGCCACATCAAAAAGATCCTTGACGCCAAAGGGAATGCCGGCAAAGTACGGAACACTCTCGCCCAGGCTGCGCTTGCGATCCACCGCATCGGCTTCGGCCCGCGCCCTTTCCGCATTCACGCTGATGAAGACCCGAGCACCTTCTCCCGCCGGGTCTGATATCCGGGCCAGTGACTGTTCGACCAGATCCCGTGACTTTATGCGGCCCGCTTGCAGGTCTGCCGCAATATTTCGCACTGTCGACATCGCGTCAAATTTCCTATTTCTGGGGTGAGCCCATCACGTTTTTCACTTTTTCCAGAAGTTCCTTCAGCGAGAAGGGTTTCTGGATGAAGGCAAAGTCGTCCGGGTTTTCCAGGTTGCGCTCAAAAGCATCCTGGGCATAGCCTGACATGAAAATGAACTTTGTGTCCACACCACGCTTGCGCATCTCCGCCAGCATGGTTGGGCCATCCATTTCCGGCATGACCACGTCCGACAGGATGATCTCAAACCCGTCCTTGTCCTCTTCAATCACTTCAAGGGCACGCTCGCCTGAGTCAGCCTCAATGACCGTGTAGCCCCGCGAACCCAACGCCCTCACGGCAAAGGCCCGCACCGAGTCCTCATCTTCAACGACGAGAATGCGGCCACGGCCGGTGAAATCAGCACGTTGTGTTTCCACCTTGTCGGCTGTCGTTGCGCTCTCCTGCACGGGAGCTGGATACTGGCGGGGCAAATAAATGGTGAAGACAGTCCCCTTGCCTTCCATGCTGTCGCAATAAATGAAGCCGCCGGTTTGCTTGACGATGCCGTAGACCATGGAAAGGCCAAGGCCCGTGCCCTTGCCCACGTCCTTTGTGGAAAAGAAAGGCTCCCATATCTTGTCCAGAATTGGCTTGGGAATGCCGCTTCCTGTGTCGGCAACTTCACAAACCACATACTCGCCTTCAGGAAGCTTGTGGTCACGCTCCTGCGATTGTTCACGGGAGATGTTGTAGGTCTTGACCGACAGGGTGCCGCCTTCGGGCATGGCATCGCGGGCGTTGACCGCGAGATTGATGATCACCTGCTCAAACTGGTTGAAATCCACCAGCACATGGCCAAGGTCGCGGGCGTGGCTGATCTCCAGGCCGATCTTCTCGCCCAGCACCCGTCCAAGAAGATTGCCCAGGTCCGACATGGACTCGCTCAGCAGGTTCATGCGCGGCTGCATGGTCTGCTTGCGGGAAAATGCCAGCAGCTGCCGCACCAGGTTCGCCGCCCGGTTGGCATTCTGCTTGATGTTCATGATATCGGCGAAGGCTGCATCCGTGGGCCGCATTTTCGCCAGCAGAAGATCGGCAAAGCCGATGATGGGCGTCAGCACGTTGTTGAAGTCATGGGCAATGCCGCTGGCCAACTGTCCCACCGCCTGCATCTTCTGACTCTGCGCCAATTGCACCTCCAAGGCCTTGTTCTGTGTGCGGTCAACCGCAAAAACAACCACTTCATCTCCCGTTCGGCACAGCGTCAGCTGCACGGCCCTTGGCGCGTCATCCTCCAGCATCACCTCAAGAACCACAGGCTTTTCAGGTGCGGCGACTGCCTCCGCAAGGGCAGCTTTGAATTCAGCCAGGTCCGGCTCCTTGATCGCCCGGGCAATCTCGCCCTGCAACTTCAACTGTGCAGACAGGGAAAGGAATTGCACATTGGCGCGTTTGAGAACGCCGCCGATCGTCGCTCCCGCAAGCCCGATGGGTGCTGACGGACCAAGCGCATCAAACCACCCTGCTGCATGGGCAGATGCGCGGGCCGGTGCGACTGCCTCCTGGTCGCGGCGCAGCACCATGCTGCGCGCCGGCAGGGCATGGCCCTCACCGTCGTAATCACAGCGGTGAATGATATCAGCCGCGAGCAAGCCGGAAGCCGCGCCCGTTGTATTGCGCAAGGGGAGCTTCACTGAAAACCGGTTGACCCGCGATGCCGATGCGCCGCCTTCAATGGCAGTGAGTTGCAGCGCCACCTCTTCGCCCACAAGCCGCGCCAAAGGCATCTTTTCATTCTGTGCCTCGGCCAGATCCAATCCCAGCCACTCCGCCAAGGTGGCATTCACATAATCAACCCGGCCATTGGGCAGTGTTGAGAAAAACCCGGCTGGCGCATGGTCGAGGTATGTGATGATATATTGTAGGCGGGCAAAGGCGTTTTCCTGCAATTGCCGGTCTGCCGTGATGTCGGCGAGCCGCCACAGTGTTCGCTGCGGTGCTGGCCGCCCCACCGGGTTGACCGAAAGCCGCAACCAGCGCGGACCATCGACCGCAGCACCAGGTACCGACGACTTCGCCGGAACACGGATATCCCTTGCCAGACTCTCACCAGCCCGCGCCGCCTGCGCCAGTTGATAGACTGGCTCAGCAAAATCCGGATACCCCGCGTAGAGCGCATCCATGCCGATGAGCCGCGCCTGACCCGTTTTGGTGGCAAGATCGGCATAGGCGTCGTTGGCCTCAATGGCGCGTCCGTTCCCGTCAGCGATCACCAGGGCATCACGCGTTGCATTGACGAGGACCTCACCCAGCGCCTGGGCCTGCGACGGGCCACCGGCTCTGCGGGTATTGATGACGATGCGCAGTATTGAGAGAATGCCGAGACAGGCCAGTCCCGCCAAAAGGGCTTGCGGCACCGGGCCGACAAGTGTTGCTGCACCTTTGGCAAATTGGAAGCTGACCAGGCTGACAACAAGCACAAGCCCAAAGGCTGCGACGTCGAACAGGGACGGTCGCGCCAATGCCGTGAAGAGGGAGCGGGACTTTGCCTCCCCGCCAGCCTCTGGATGCTGCTCTGTCATCGCGCCCCTTCCCGAATCAGCAATGAGTATAGGCATTTGCGGGAGCCGGTGAATCGGGAAAGCAGGGCGGCCCGGGGACGTTAACCTTGATTGGAATGGTAAGTGATTTCTTGCCAAAAATGAGCTAATCTGAATCGCCCTGCTTCGCCTGGCGGGCCGTGAGGAGTGAGCCATGTACGATTTGCTGCAACCATATTTTACCATGATTGCGCTGGTCCTGATTGCGATTTTCGTACTTGTGCTGGTGGTTGTGATTTTCAAGTCTTTCAACAGCCGGGTGCGTGGCCGCAAGGGATCGAGGCTAGGCATCAGCGAATACTATGAACTCGACAAGACCCGCAGGCTGGTGCTGGTGCGCCGCGACGACGTGGAACACCTGATGCTTGTCGGCGGCAATCAGGATGTGGTGATTGAAAGTGGCATCCCCTCCGCCATGATGTCCCAGCCAGCCATACCGCCGCCGATTGAGCAGCAATATCGCCCTTCACCCCGCCCGGCTGTGTTTGGCGGAAACCGCCCGCCTCTGCGTCCCGTCACGCAAGGCTATGATCCGCGCGATCCGAACAACTGATCTTTCGAAAGTACCCGAACTCACCAGGCCGCAAATTGGGGCACGGGTACGGCCTGCCAGCCACCCGCATCGAGTTTGTCCTTGTGCGTCTGCAATACGTGCCCGAGGCCGCCGGTCGCAGCCAGGGACTTTTCAATCCAGTCGGCATCCAGACCGAGTGCGACACCCGGTTCACTGTTGGCGTGTCGAACATCCCCGGATATTTCGCCTGCGCCAGCTTGCGCCAGCGCCAACATGGTCCAGCGCACGGCAATGAACCAGCTGTCGTCGCCTTGCCTGACAAATGGACCAAAAACCCTTTTGCCCTTTTCTGCCTGCAGCAGCGGCAGCACCAGCATGACGCCTTGCTCAACTTCGCCTGAAAATGACCAGGCCATGGGCGCCAACACGACATCTGCTTCATCGGCCTGCAGGGTTGCGACCAACGCACCATCGTCGGGAGCCACCACAAAGGAGATGGCATCAGCCTTGCCCAGCACGGAGGCGGCAAGTGCGGCGCACATATCCCGCGCAAGCCCCTCTTGGCTGGCACCCGCCGCAACACTGAACCCCGGGCGGTTTTCCGCAACGGCGCATGTCACGACCCCCCTGCCCTTGATGTCATCCAGTGTTCCGGCCCGCGCAGCCTCACAGCCGCCAAGGCAAATGGTGAGTGCGCCCAAACCCGCGAAGACCTTGCTCTCGATGAGACTGCGCAATTCTCTCAAGGCTTTTTGGCCCGACCAATCGCCTGCATGATCATCTGTTCGGCTTCGATGGCATTGCCCCAGCCCGTGACCTTCACCCATTTGCCGCCCTCCAGATCCTTGTAGTGGGCAAAGAAATGCTCGATTTGTTGCAGCGTGATCTGCGGCAGGTCGGAGTAGTTGAGGACCTTCTCGTAGCGCCGCGTCAGACGCGGCACCGGAACTGCAATGATTTTTTCATCGCCGCCGGCCTCATCCTGCATTTTCAGCACACCAACCGGTCGCACAGCCATGATGGCGCCCGGAAAAATGCTGCGCTGGTTGGCAATCAGCACGTCGATCGGATCACCATCGTCCGAAAGGGTGTGCGGAATGAAGCCATAATTTCCGGGATAGCGCATTGAGGTATAGAGAAAGCGGTCCACCACCAGTGCGCCCGCCTTCTTGTCCATCTCATACTTGATCGGCTCGCCGCCGACCGGCACCTCAACGACCACGTTGACTTCCTTGGGTGGGTTGCGGCCAATGGCAATGGCATCAAGGTTCACGTCTCACATCTCCCCAAAACTTATGCATTCTTGTTGGCGCATACTCCGATTGCAGAGATTTGCAATCGGGTTGGACGCCACGGCCGGGCTTCTGGCACTATACGCCAACGGCCACACCACAAGGCAAAGGATAACACATGACTGGAAGTCCCAAAATTTCCCGGCAACAGATTGCGGGCCTCCCTTTTCCCATGAGCCGCCTTGTCATGGGTTGTGACAACAAGGACAAATTCGACGGGGCCGCACCGGTCTGGGACCACTGGATCGAGGTGGGCGGCAATGCCTTTGACACGGCTTTTGTTTATGCCGAAGGCCTGCATGAGGCTGTTCTGGGCGAATGGCTGTCTGCGCGCGGCATGGCAAATGAGGTGGTCGTCATCGTGAAAGGCGGTCACCCACCGCATTGCTCGCCTGAGGCCATCACTGCGCAATTAAGTCAGTCGCTTGAGAGGTTGCGCCTTGCCCGCGCACCCATCTACATCATGCACCGCGACAACCCTGAAATTCCCGTTGCTGAATTTGTCGACGCCCTGAATGCCGAAATCAGCAAGGGCCGTATTGGCATCTATGGAGGCTCCAACTGGAGCATCGAACGGTTTGAGGCTGCCCGCAACTATGCGGCCTCGCGCGGCTTGCAGCCCCCTTCGGTCCTCAACAACAACCTGTCATTGGCCGTGATGGAAAAACCGGTGTGGCCGGGGTGTTTGACCTCGCATGACGCCGCAACCCTGTCCTATTTGACGCAGAACCAGATTGCACATTTTTCCTGGTCCTCGCAGGCCCGGGGTTATTTCCTGCCAGAGGCGCTGCGCAACCGCCTGCCTCCGGACAGCGCCCCTGAAACCTGTTTCGGCAGCATGGCAAATGCCGAGCGCCGCCGCAGGGCGGAGACCCTTGCGGGGGAGCGCGGCGTTTCCGCCAACAACGTGGCGCTGGCCTGGGTGCTGGCGCAGCAGTTTCCGAGCTTTGCCCTGGTGGGACCGCGCAACATCGCGGAAATCGACTCCACACTTCCAGCCCACGCGCTCAATCTTACGCGTTCGGAAGCGGCCTGGCTCAATCTTGAGTCAGGTGCGCGCAGCAGATTGACAAGTATGCGCATGCCCGTCATCGCACTCCCATGAAACGCATTTTAACAATTGCCGCCGCTTTCCTGTGCTTTGCCTTCCCGGCCAGGGCCGACATTTCGCATTCCATCACCTACCCGGTGCATGGGAAAACGGCCCGCGAGATCAACAACGACATCAAAGCGCGCGGCCCGAAGATTGCTGGCGGCAATGCCTATGCCTTCACCATTATTGCCACCAAGACGGCCAGGAGTACCGCAAGAACCAAGAAAGACTGTCGGTTCAAGAGTTACAGGATTACCGGTGCATTCACCTTTGTCCTGCCGAAGCTGCTTTCAACAAAAGGCGTGTCCCCTGCAACCCTCTCAAAATGGAAGGCGCTTGCGGCATCGCTCAAATCCCATGAGCAGGAACACCGCAGCATCTGGCGGCACTGCTTCAACGAGTTTGAAGTTGAAGCCAAAGCCTCATCAGCAAAGACGTGTGAGGCTCTCGAATCAAAAGTGGCCCGCCAGTTCGAAAAGAAGAAGCATGCCTGCGTCAAGCTCGACCAGGGCCTGGACGCCCGTTATCGCAAGGAACTGTGGTCAATTCCGTTTGTGCGCGAAGCCAACGGCGCGGGCGGGCACCGGGGCGGCGGTTTTCTCAAGCTGCTGGGCAAGTCCGGGAAACCTTGAACGTCGTCTCACAACACCCTGCCTGCCACAGCGCTGAGCTTGGCCAGCACGGCGGGATCGCGTTTTTCCGGTGCCGTCATGATGGCGTTGTCCAGCGCCCTGTCGGAACCCAGGGGGCATGGCGCGTGCCGGCGCGGCAACTGTGCTGCAAACCGCAGGACAAATTTCTGCGCCTGCGCCACATTGGCCCGCATGGTGGCCATCACCTGCGCCACGTCAACGGCCTCATGAACCGGGTGCCAGGCGTCAAAATCCGTGACCATGGCGATGCTGGCGTAACAAAGCTCCGCTTCCCGGGCGAGCTTGGCTTCGGGCATGTTGGTCATGCCAATGACGGCAGCGCCCCACGAGCGGTGCAATTCAGACTCGGCCAGTGTTGAAAACTGCGGCCCCTCCATCACCACGTAAGTGCCACCGGTGGCGTTGGGAATATCTTCTTCTTTCAATATTTTACATGCCAATGCTGTGAGATTGGGTGAAACCGGATGGGCGAACGGAACATGCGCGACGCAACCCGTCCCGAAGAATGATTTGGCCCGTGCATAGGTGCGGTCGATGAACTGGTCGACCACCACAAAGGTGCCGGGGGTGAGGTCCTCCCGCAACGAACCAACGGCAGAGAGCGAAATCACATCTGTGACGCCCGCCCGCTTCAAGCAGTCAATATTGGCGCGGTAGTTGATGGTGGAGGGCGAATAGACATGCCCCCGGCCATGGCGCGGCAGGAACACCACCGGCAGGCCGTCGATTTCGCCGCGTCGTAACTGGTCCGATGGCTCACCCCAGGGACTTGTCACTGTCTCCCAACGGGCATTGTCCATGGGCAAGTCATAGACGCCCGATCCACCGATGATGCCGAGAGTGGTAAGCAAACCGCTGGTCTCCTTCAGAGCTTCCAATAAGCAAGATTCTCTCAGGTCTCAAACGATAAGAAGTTTGAATGGTCTCATTCAATGCCAAGGTCTTGCAAGAAAGAATTGAATTTTATTCAAATTTTATGACCATTGCTCAATTTCCATAAAACTTGGGTCTTTAAAGTGGACCTACAGGGGTCGGAACGAAATGGTGAGAGATGATCAAACTTTTCAAAAACATTGATGGCAATGTCGCGATAGCCACGGCGCTCAGCGCTGTGGTTCTTGCTGGTGTTGCCGGGCTCGTCACAATATTCGTTCAGGCAGCTGATTCCGAAGAGACAATCCAGGCAAGCCTTGATGCGGCAGTTCTGGCGGCAACTGCGATGCCCTCCGGCACAGACGACAAAAAGCGCATTGCAACGGCGCAGGCCGTCTTCACCACCAATCTGGAGTCTGCCAAGAAAGCGGGTGGCGCGGACTTCACGATTACCGGCCAGCCAGATTTCATCGTCCAGGACACCGAAGTGTCAGGTCAGGCCAAGGCAAAAGCCGCAAATTCACTGGGTTCTGCCCTTGGCATTTCAGAACTGAACGTGTTGAGCGACGCAGCCGCGCGAAAAATTCAGTCGGACCCACTTTGCATCTTGGCCCTCAACGGCAACCAACCTGCCTCAATCGAAATTTACGGCAACGCTACACTGAATGCGGTCGATTGTGCCGCCCAGGCCAATTCGAGTGACGGCACGGGCATGAAAATGTACGGCAGCCAGTCAAAGGCCACGGCGAGCGACTTCGGCGTCAATGGCGGCTACTCTGGCGCAGGCTGGTCACCTGCACCCATCAGCGGTGTTGAGAAAGCCAACGACCCCTACGCGAACTTGCCACTGCCTGACGAAGGTCCATGTGTGGCCACAAAGAAGAAGTATGGCTCTGACCAATACACACTTGAGCCGGGCACCTATTGCGGAGGCCTCAATATCGGTGCAGGAGCGGAGGTGACACTCAGTCCTGGAATATACATCATGAAGGACGGCCAATTCAGTGTCGGATCTGGAGCCACAGTGACTGGCAAGGAAGTGATGGTCGCGCTGATTGGGAGCAACAGCTACATCCACTTGATGTCCAACTCAGCCACCGTGCTGACTTCGCCAAAGACCGGCACCTACAACAACATGCAGTTCATGTCTGACCGCGACTTGTCCAGTTCGAAGTTTCAACAGGAGTGGACAACAATCCTTGGTGGCGCAACGCTCGACTATGATGGCGTGATGTACTTGCCGGAACAGCAGTTCTGGGTCAGCGGAACCTCACACGACGTCATCATCAAAGCCAATTCGCCTTCGCTTGCCCTCGTCACCGATAAGGTCTGGTTGCAGGGCAATGTGGTCATGCAAGTGACGCAGCAAAACAAGCGCAATTTGCAGAATGTGGCGCAGGCACCCAGTTTTGGCTACGGTGCGCGCCTGGTGCAGTAACATCGCACATTGACGGCAGACCTGAAAAGACAAAGGGAGCGGAATTCCGCTCCCTTTGCTGTCTTGGAAAATGTGTTGGCGCTTCTCAATGCTGGTCAGCCCAGACCTTCTTCTTGACGAGATATAGCAGCACAGACAGCACGGCGAGGTAGATCATCACCATGAATCCCGTCTGCTTGCGTTCTTCCATCTTGGGTTCTGCCGTCCACGCCAGAAACGCGGCCACGTCCCTTGCCATGGCATCGGCGGTGTTGGGTGAACCATCATCGAATGTCACCTGGCCATCGGCCAAGGGCGGCGCCATGCCGATCCAGTTGCCACCACCGAAATAGGGATTGTAGTGCTTTCCTTCGGGCTGTTCCTTTTTCAGTTCCTCACTCGGTTCTTCAAAGCCGGTGAGGACCGAATAGACGTATTGCGGGCCGCCAATGCCATTCACCAGCTGGTTGAAGGTGCCATACCAGCCGGCGCGCGACTTGGTGATCAGCGAAAGATCGGGTGGAATAGCACCACCGTTTGCCGATTTTGCCGCTTCCTCATTGGCGAAGGGCGACGGGAACCGGTCCGAAGGCAGGCCCGGGCGGTCAAACATTTCGCCCGCTTCATTGGGTCCGTCTTGCACCGTGAACGTTGCCGCAAGGGCCTTTACCTGCGCCTCGTCGAAAATTTCCCCTTCCGCAAGATTGCGGAAGTTCACGAGTTTCATGGCATGGCAGGCCGAGCAGACTTCCTTGTAGACCCTGTAACCGCGCTGCAATTGCGTGCGGTCAAAAGTGCCAAAGGGTCCCTCATGGACGAAAGGAACATTCTTCGCCGGTTTCTGCCCTTCGGCAGCCAGCACAGGCGTCGCGGCAAAGGCCAGGGCAGCCAATGTAAGTGAAGCAAGCTTGTTCATTTTTCTCTCCGGATCACTCTGCTGGCGCCAGTTTCTTGCTGTGTTTTGCCAGCACATCATCCGAGATGGATGATGGCATGGGCTTCGGGCTTTCGAGCAGCCCCAGCAGCGGCAGGATCACGATGAAGTGGAAAAAATACCAGAAGGTGCAGATCCGGGCCCAGAACAGATAGCCCGCTTCGGCCGGCTTGGAGCCAAGATAGCCGAGCGCCACGCAGACGATGGCGAAGATCCAGAAGAAGGCCTTGAACATCGGCCGGTAGGAACCTGAGCGCACCCGCGACGTGTCCAGCCACGGCAGCACAAACAGGATCAGGATCGAACCGAACATGGCGATGACGCCGCCCAATTTCGAAGGGATGGCGCGCAGGATCGCGTAGAACGGCAGATAGTACCATTCGGGCACGATGTGCGTGGGCGTGACCAGCGGGTTGGCCGGTTCATAGTTGAAGGCGTGGCCCAGATAGTTGGGCTGGAAGAACATCCAGAAGGCAAAGAACAAGAAAAACACCACAATCGCAAAGCCATCCTTCATGGTGTAGTAGGGATGGAACGCAAGCGTGTCCTGGCCACTCTTTACCGAAACGCCCGTCGGGTTGCCGTTGCCCGGCACATGCAAGGCCCAGATGTGCAGGCCCACAACACCGGCCAGCACAAAGGGCAGCAGATAGTGCAGCGAGAAGAAGCGGTTCAGCGTCGGGTTGTCGACCGAAAAGCCGCCCCACAGCCAGGTGGTGATCGACTCGCCGACAAAGGGAATGGCCGAGAAAAGGTTGGTGATGACCTTGGCGCCCCAGAAGCTCATCTGGCCCCAGGGCAGCACATACCCCATGAAAGCCGTCGCCATCATGATCAGATAAATGATGACGCCGATCATCCACAGCACTTCGCGCGGCGCCTTGTAGGAACCGTAATACATGCCACGGAACATGTGGATGTAAACGGCAATGAAGAACATCGACGCGCCGTTGGCGTGCATGTAGCGCAAGAGCCAGCCATAGTTCACATCACGCATGATGTGCTCGACGGAGTCAAAGGCCATGGACGTGTGCGGTGTGTAATGCATGGCCAGTACAATGCCGGTGATGATCTGCACCACCAGCATCACGCTCAAAATGCCGCCAAAGGTCCACCAGTAATTCAGGTTTTTGGGTGTCGGGAAATCCAGCACCCCTTCCTTGACGAAGGCATAAACGGGAAGGCGCTCGTGAAACCAGCGGCCGAATGCGGTTTTGGGTGTGTAGGTTGAATGTCCGCTCATGATTTATGTCCTGCTCAGCCGATGCGGATCTTGGTGTCTGTGACGAACGCATAGGGCGGCACGGGCAAGTTCTCCGGAGCCGGACCCTTGCGAATGCGGCCCGCCGTATCATAGTGCGAGCCATGGCAGGGGCAGAACCAGCCACCTGTTTTGGTGTAGCCTTCGACGACGGCAAATTCCTTGGATGGATTGTCGCCCTGCGGCACGCAACCCAAATGGGTGCACACACCCATCATCACCAAAAATGCCTCATGGCCCTTGATGGTGCGGTTTTCGTCCGTGGCCGGGTCCCCATCCTTGGCCGTGGCACTGCGGGCGAACGGGTCTTTCAGTTCTTCCATCTTTACGGTCTTGGCCGCGTCAATTTCCTTCGCTGAGCGGTTGCGGATGATCACCGGATTGCCGCGCCACTTGATGGTGATTTCCTGGCCCACGGCAATGGACGCCAGATCGACCTCAATTGTGGCAAGCGCCTTCACCGAGGCATCCGGGTTCATCTGGTGAATGAAAGGCCAAGCGGTGAGTGCCGCCCCGACAGCACTGACAGCGCCTGTCGCAATATACAGAAAGTCACGTCTATTGACGTCCGCATGATCTGCTGTGGACACGGTCCCTTTTCCCTCGTCTACGCCCGGCAATTCGCCCCAAGCGGTTCAAATCCCGGGCGTTTTGACATTAGGACCGCGTGAAGTCCAGCCATAGGTTGTCGCAGCGCCAAGCCCTGTTGATGCCCCCTGCCCTTGTCCGCAAAGAAAAGCTAAATGTCGGAAATGACGCTCGAAATCGCCCTCTATCAACCCGACATCGCCGCCAACACCGGGGCCATTGCCCGACTGTGTGCCTGTTTTGGCCTGCCACTGACGATCATCGAGCCTGCCGGTTTTGCCTGGAGCGATTCTACCCTGCGCCGTGCTGCCATGGACTATCTCGAAAAGGTCACCGTCAGCCGCGCCGCGAGTTGGGCGCAATTCATCGAAGAAAGGAAGGGGCGCAGGTTGGTGCTTCTCACCACGAAGGCCGAGGTGGCCCATCACAATTTTCACTTTCACGGGGATGATATTTTGCTGTTTGGCCGCGAGTCTTCTGGCGTGCCACCGGACGTGCATCACGCCTGCGAGCGGGTGAAAATTCCCATGGCCAAAGCCGTGCGATCACTCAACGTCGCCATGGCGACAGCCATCGTTGCGAGCGAGGCCCTGCGGCAAACTGGCATGTTCAGGGCGCTTTGAGGTCGGATATGAAAGACGTGACATGAAAGCCGAAAAATGAAGGAGCGTGCCAAGTCCTGGTTTGAAGATCTGCAAAACCGCTTCGTCGCCGATCTCGAAAACCTGGAACAGGAAGCACAAGGCGATGCATCACCGGGACGATTTGTCCGCACCGGCTGGTCGCGCGGCGAAAACCAGGGGGGGGGCACTATGGCGCTCCTCCATGGCACTGTCTTTGAAAAGGCGGGGGTTCACGTCTCGACCGTGTGGGGCGAATTCTCGCCGGAGTTCCGCAAGCAGATTCCAGGGGCCGAAGATGATCCGCGCTTCTGGGCGTCCGGCATTTCCCTCATCATCCATCCCCGCAATCCCAACATTCCTGCTGTCCACATGAACACCCGCCACGTGGTGACCACAAAGGCCTGGTTCGGCGGTGGCGCGGACTTGACGCCCGTGTTGATGCGCAGGCGAACCCAGGATGATCCGGACTCGGTTGATTTCCATGCCGCCATGAAATCCGCCTGCGACACCCATACGATTGCCGATTACGATCGCTACAAGACCTGGTGCGACGACTATTTCTACCTGCCGCACCGCCAGGAGCCGCGTGGCATCGGCGGCATTTTCTTTGACTATGTCGAACCGGGCGAAGACTCCTTCGCGTTCGTGAAAGAGGTCGGTGAGGCCTTCCGGAAAATCTATCCAGTGCTTGTCCGCCGCAACATGTATATGCCGTGGACAAAAGCCGACCGGGAGGAACAGTTGATCCGCCGGGGACGCTATGTGGAGTTCAACCTGCTCTATGACCGCGGAACAATTTTTGGCCTCAAGACCGGCGGCAATGTTGACAGCATCCTCTCGTCAATGCCACCTGAAGTGAAGTGGCCTTAGCGCATCGGACGAGCAAGTTGCAGACTTGCGAGAGCAAAGATGCGCCACCAAGAATGGACAGAAACAAAAATGGACCTTCGCAACGGTTTTGACATCAAGCGCTACATCCGCACCATCCCGGACTATCCCAAACCCGGTATTCTCTTCCGTGACATCACCACGCTGCTGTCCGATCTGCATGGTTTCCGCGCCGCCGTCGATGAATTGGCCTGGCCCTTCCTGCGCGGTGAAATCGACTACGTTGCGGGCATCGAGGCACGCGGCTTCATCCTCGGCGGTGCCGTGGCCCACAATCTGGGGCGCGGCTTCATTCCGATCCGCAAGAAGGGCAAGCTGCCGTCCCGGGTGATCGGTCAGGAATATGCGCTGGAGTATGGCGTCGACACGATCGAAATCCACGCCGACGCCATTCAGAAAGGTGATCGCATCCTGCTCATCGATGACCTGATCGCGACCGGAGGCACGGCGGGGGCGGCGATTGATCTGATCCGCAAGTCAGGCGGCGAAGTGGTGGCGGCGGCCTTCGTGATCGATCTGCCGGACCTGGGCGGTGCTGCAAAGCTCAAGGCCAAGGGCGTGAAGGTCCACACGCTGGTGGGTTTCGAGGGGCATTGAGGGGCAATCCGCTGAGCCACCCCCTCAGTCCTGTCGGCCACCTCCCCCAGCAAAGCTGAGGGAGGGTGAAAATCCACACGCTCCCCCAACTTGTTGGGGGAGCTGTCCGAAGGGCGGAGGGGGTCAGCGAGGTGGCTGCCGCTGCACCAACACCTTCGATTCAAAACTCACAACTTGGGTGCCTTCCGCATTGTGGCCTTCACAGAGCATGGTCACCATGCCCCAATCTGGTCTGGAATTGAGCGTACGCTTGGCAGTGACAATAGCGCGGTAGTGGATCACATCGCCGACAAATACCGGATTTGGCCAGCGGATGTTTTGCAGCCCGGGTGAAGGGCCGATCTCCGGCAGCGCTTTTTCGGTCGCCGCAAGCCTCTCCCGTTCGCGTGTGTTGAGCGCCACAAAGCAAACCATCCAGCCGCAACATGTATGCAGACCCGCCGCCACTGTCTTCCGGAACAATCCAGTTTCGGCCTGTGACGCATCCATGTGAAAACCAACTGGCACGTAGGTGGTGCTGAAGCGATGGATCGCATCAGCTGTGAATTCATGTGCGCCGAGGTCCAGCACCCGGCCAATCTCCAGTTCCTCCAACCACAGCCCGATCATGTTGGCCTCCGGCGCACGAACACCATGCCTGTGACTTCGATTTTCGGAGTTCCATGTTGGTCGTTCAGTGTACTGACGAAATTCACAATGCCCATGTTGGTTCGCGAATTTGAAAGACGGGTTGCTGTCACCTTCATTTCACCTGACAGTACATCACCCGCAAGAACCGGCTTCAACCACTTCACCTCCTCCATGCCGCTGGAGCCAAGAACGGCGCTGTTGCTCAGCACCGCATCGCACATCAGCCGAATGCAAAGGGAATGGCTGTGCCAGCCACTCGCGGCCAATCCGCCGAGAAGTGAGTTACGCGCAGCTGCATCATCGAGATGGAAAGGTTGCGGGTCAAATTCCTCAGCAAACGAAATGATTGCCTCGGCGGTGACGGTATGCGGCCCCAGCGTGAAACTTTGGCCGGGGGAAAAATCTTCGAAGTGACGAAGCTCAATCACGTGTTGAAGCGGAAGTGCATCACATCACCATCCGCAACGATATATTCCTTGCCTTCCAGCCGGAACTTGCCCGCGACCTTCGATCCCGCCTCGCCGTTGTTGGCGATGTAGTCAACATAGGCGATGGTTTCCGAGCGGATGAAGCCCTTTTCGAAATCCGTGTGGATGACGCCCGCCGCCGCCGGGGCCTTGGTGCCGCGTGTGACCGTCCAGGCGCGGGCCTCCTTCGGGCCGACGGTGAAATAGGTGAGAAGGCCCAGGAGCGCATAGCCCTCGCGGATCACTCGGTTCAAGCCGGGCTCCGTGAGGCCCACGGCATCGAGATAATCCTTCTGGTCGGCGAGCGGCAGAATGGCGATTTCGCTTTCGATCTTGGCGGAGACGACAACCGCCTTGTTGCCCTCCAATGCCGCGAACGTCTTCACGCGCTCTGAAAAATCATTGCCCTTGTCGGCGGCACCCTCTTCCACGTTGCAGACGTAGAGCACGGGCTTTGACGACAACAGGCCAAGCCCCTTGAACGTCAGTTCTTCATCGGCGGTTCGCTCCACCAGTCGCGCAGGCTTTCCTTCGCGCAACAGCACAAGCGCACGCAGCATCAGGTCAGCGAGTTCCTTCGCCTCCTTGTCGCCCTGCTTTCCCTTTTTCTCGGCTGCAGCATAGCGCTTCTCCAGCGAATCCAGATCCGCCAGCATCAATTCGGTTTCGATGATTTCGATATCGGATACGGGGTCGATGCGGCCGGAAACGTGTGTGATATCGCCATCCTCGAAACAGCGGACCACATGGGCGATGGCATCGGTCTCGCGGATGTTGGCGAGAAACTGGTTGCCCAGCCCTTCGCCCTTGGAGGCGCCTTTCACAAGGCCAGCGATATCGACAAAGGTGAGGCGCGTAGGGATGATCTGCGCCGAGCCCGCAATGGCGGCGAGCTTGTCCAGGCGTTCGTCCGGCACACCCACATCGCCCACATTGGGCTCGATGGTGCAGAACGGATAATTCGCCGCCTGTGCTGCGCTCGTCTGCGTGAGCGCGTTGAACAGCGTGGACTTGCCCACATTGGGCAGGCCCACAATCCCGCATTTAAAACCCATAATCCTGAAGTCCTTGATTCAATCTGGAATGATTAGGGGGTTACTGCGACGGCAATGACTGAGATTCAAGGGATATTTCTTCGGTTCAAATCTTGCAATGTATCAGGCGTTTCAAATGTGCTTCAATCAGCTTGTCGACACAGCAACACTGCGGGTCAGCATGGCAACACCTTCCGATGCGGTCAGCGCGTATTTCTTTGCAAAAGACGGAAACCGTCCTTTCCTGATGCGACGGGCCTTCACCGCAAATGCCGAGCTGGAAATAGAGGTGAAGACCGATGCCATCTCATTTCCGGGCGCAGCAAGTGGTTTGCCTGCAATCGAAGATGTCCTTGGACGGCGCTTCGCGAACGACATGGAGAATGTATACTCCTTCTGCCTCTCATACCCCACCGCTGCCAACCGGCGCCATTTCCCTTGTCAATGGCTGGTCGGCATGTCGGCAAAGAACAACGGCCCAATCCGGGTCGGCTGTGGACGCTATGACTGGTATTTCACTGCCGACGAGCTGTGCCTTGTCGAAAAACTCATCATCACAATTGATGTGATGAAGGTTTTTCCAGAAACCGAGATCGACGCCATCATGGGATGGCTTTCGGGTCTGCCCTATCCATGGTGCACGCCCAATGAAGCCATCGCAAGCATGCCAGGAATTGAGGGGCTAAAACCAATCGACGTGTATTTGAAGCGGGTCCAACCGATTCATTGAATTGCGGTGACACTGGCACCAAGGTGACACCTCACTCAATATCCGTCACCCCCTCCCCCGACTGTCGGCGGGGGATCACGATTGTGGGGCGGTGGCCCACCCACATTCGGGGCGCCGAGAACGTGGCTCAGTCACCGCTGCGCCACCGCTGCCGAG